>NZ_JBVHLU010000110.1:0-34045 GCF_055558835.1 Embleya sp. NPDC025285 | reverse complement strand
GGCGCTCCCGCTCCACCGGGGTCATCCCCAAGCTCCCCATACAACGGGTATGCCCTCATTTGACACACCGTCAATCGGACTCGGAAACCTCAGTAAGTCGCCCCCTTCCTGCGCGAGGATGGCGAGTGTGTGCAGCGCGCTGGCTTCGCCGTCTCGATTCCCGATGGTGCGGTGCAGAGTGAGGGCCTCGGTGCCGAAGAGGCGAGCCTGTTGGTGGTCGTCCTGTGCCCAAGCGATCCGAGCGAGCGCGTGCAGGATGTTGGCTTCTCCGTGACGGTTGCCGATGGCGTGGTACTGGTCGAGGGCATCGGCGCCGAGGCGACGGGCCTCCTCATAGTTCTCCTCCCGTCGTGCGGCGCCGGTGAATAAGGTCAGAACGTTGGCTTCTCCGTCTCGACTGCCGTTGGCGCGGTACAGCCAGAGGGCCTCGGTGCCGAGGCGGCGAACCTCCTCATAGTTGTCCCGCTTCGATGCGGTCTCAGCGAGTTCGAGCAAAGTGTGGGCCTCACCGAGTCGGTCGCCGTTGGCGCGGTGCAGAGTAAGGGCTTGCTCGGGTGCGGAGTGGGTGAGGCAATGGGCGTGGCCTTGGGCATCCTGAAGCTCGCTGGCCAGGACCATCGCGGCTTGGTGATAGTCGTGGGCGACGGTGTGTTGGTGTTCTGATTCGGCGCGTTCGGTGAGGGAGAAGCTGGTCGGGGCCTGCGGTGCCGGTGGTGTGCCGCTGGAGGCAGACGTCGTCGTCGCGTGGGCGGGAGCCTTCCAGTTCGCCTTGACGTTCGCGTGGGCGGCTTGGGCAAGCAAGAGCCAGGTGAGACAGCGGAGGTCGGAGCAGTTGCGTGCGGCTTTGACGCCTTCTCGAAGGTGGTGTGCGGCTTGGTCGAAGTCCCAATGGAACAAGGCGAGTTCCGCGCTCTGGCGATGGGCGTGGGCGAGGGTATGTGGGTCGCAGGGGGCGAGTTCGCGGGCGCGGCGCAGGTGGTAGGCGGCGCGATTCCATTGACTGCGGTGCCGGGCGAGTTGGCCGAGGAGGCGGTGGAGATGGGCACGGGTGAGGGAATCGGGGACGGTGGCGCCCGCCTCGATCGGCGGCAGGGCCTCGTGTACGGGCAGGGCGCGTTTCGGAAGTGCTCCGTTGTGTGGCGGGGGCGGGCTGGAGGAGTGCTGTTCGGTCGTGGTGTGGCCGGATTCGAGGGGTGGGTAAAGCGCGAGGTGATGGAGGGCGTCAGTGAGGAGGGCGTCCGCGTGGGTGAAGTCACCGGTGTTCAGGACCGCTTCACCCAGGGCCCGATGGAGGGCGGGGCGGGAGGCGTCATTCGGCGGCGTTAGGTCCAGCGCGGTGTGCCAGTGAGCGACGGCTTCGCCGAAGTGGCACCGGAGCCAGGCGCTCTGCGCTGCCAGTCGGGCAGCGACCAGGCGGCCGGGGTGGTCGGGTCCGGCGTCACGGTAGGCGGTTTCGGCGGCCTCGGCGTGTTCCTGGGCCGGGGTGTGTTCGTGGTCGAGGTGGTGGAGGTAGGCGCGGGCCAGGTGAGCGTCGGCCGCCACTTCCGGGAGGCGTGCCCGGACGGTGGCGTGGGTCTCAGGATCCAGGGCGAGGTCGGTCAACAGCCATACCCGCACCCACGCGATTTCAGGTGGGTCGGCGGCCAGGACGTGGGCGAATCGTTCGGTCCAAGCCGGGGTGTGGCGGTTGTCGCCGACGGCGAAGCGGTGTCGGGTCGCCCAGAGGGAGAAGCCGCCTTCGGCGAGGGCTTCGTGGTATTCGGCGGCGGCGCGGTGCAGTGCGGGCAGGATGCGGGCGGCGGGGGGCTCCGAGGCGTCCTTGCGGGTATGGGCGGCAATGAGCCAGGTACGGACCACCGGGTGCACGCGCCAGGTGTATGTGCCGGGGATCGGGTCGATTACCGACAGCGCGGTCAACCGCTCGAACCAGTCCTCGCTCCACCTGACGGGTGTGTCGCGGTTGGGGTCCGGGACGGCGTCGACCACGGTACGCAGCGCGTGTGGGGTGAATTCGCGCAGGACGGTCGCGGCGGGCAGCAGGCGGCGGTGGGCGGGGGCTAGGCGGGCCAACACGTGCGTGTCCAGCCATTGTTCGCGCGACATCCGGGCCAGGTCGCCGAGCGCGTCCGCCATGTCGGCGGCGCCCGGGTGGTTGGGCGTGGGGGGCAAGAGGATGTCCGTGAGCCACGCGACTTCCACCGGCAGCCCGCCGGACTCGGTGGTGATCGCGTGTGCGGCGGCCGGGTCGTGCAGGCCGCGCCGGGCCAGGTAGCGACGGGTGTCGGCGGCGGTCCAGGGACGCAACTCGTGGACGCGGCACGAGTGCGCGCCCACGGTCGGCCGCGTCGGTTTTGCCCCGGGAGTGAGGGTGACAGGGGCACGATGCCCGCTAGCCAGGACCACCCGGGCCCGCGGCGCGCGGGTCAGGACGGTGTCCAGGACCTGGGTGAACCACCCGCCTAACCCGAACGGGTCCCGCGCGCGATCGGGCGCCGTCGCCCGCACGTCGTCGAAGAAGCGCAACCGTTCGCAGCCGTCCAGCAGCAGCAGGCACCGGCGGCGGCGGATTCGGCGCGCTACCGCCTCGACCTCACGGGACCACACCAGGCGGCGTTCGGTCTGCGTCGTGGCAGGGGCGTTGAGGGTCACGGGGGAGGCGTTAATGATCCCGCCGAATCCGGCCCATATCCACAACCGCACCCGCCACGGCGATGGAACTCCAACGCGCTCCGCGCGACGCAGGAGCGCGCTGCGACGCCACCGGGGCGCCGCTCGGGCCAGAGCGACGGCGACCCGGCGCAACAGGAGCACGGCCGCGTCCTCGCCGCCGGCCTCGACCACCGCCATGTCGACAACGAGGGATTCCACGTCCAGGAGAATGTCGTTGGCCTGGGGTGTCCGTGAGGCGACGCGCCGAAGAAGGGTGGTTTTGCCGGTGCCCGAGACACCGGTGATCACCAGTACCCGTACGGGACCGTCCTCACGTAGGAGGTCGGCGATCGCCGCCAGGGCCTTCTTCCGGTCGGTGAACCAGGCTGTGTCCGTGTCCATCCGCGCCCCCCCGGGCATATCGGCGATGCCAGCCGGTGTCGGGAATCACCGGACTTACACCGCGAGCATGCTGTCAGGTCTATGGTGGGTGCGAGGGTGAACGTCGCAATCGCCCGCCTCGTCAGGCGGGTTCGTGTGCTCGTCCCGGGTCCAGGGGGTCTTATGGCCGCGACCGTGACCGTTCAGCGTGTGGTGGCCGCGGCGGGGGTGGTTGTCGGTGTGGCCACCGGCGTGGTCACCAACCGGATCACCGATCGGTGGAGCTGGACCCTGGCCGCAGTGTTGATCGTCCTGGTCGTGGTCGCCGCGATACTCGCCGTCCTCGGCGTGACCGGCACCTCCCACCGCGGCCGGGTCCGACGACGTGCAAGCAGCGGGGGCCGGATCGAACGCTCCGGCCTGTGGGTACGAGGCAACGCGGACGTCGACGTGCGCGCCACCCGCGACGGACTAATCCGTGACTCGCCCGTCACCGTCAACGACGCCGACGTCGAACAGCAAGCAAGTCGCAGGGGACAGATCATCGACTCACCCCTCGACGTCGACTCCTGATCCTTCGACGAGACTTCCGGCCGCCGCTGTACGCACGAACTCTGGATCCCCTCTGTAGTCCGCTGGCGCGGCACCGAGGGATACAGCCACCCGTACCCAGCCGTGCGTGGCAGGGCATCGAACTGGCACCCGACCCACCAGGGCGTTCGGCAGGCTGCGGGCACGGCTCGGCGAACAGGTGGTGAGTCCCGTCTTGGAGGCCAACCCCAGTACTGCAGGCGATCAACGAGGACCGCCCTCGTGGCGAACCACCCTGTCGGTGGTCGATATTCCGGCTTGCGTGATGGACGTCGAAGGGGCGTTCGCGCAGCACCTGCACTTGTTACGCAACGTGATGCTGGTAGAAGGCGAGGGTTGGAAGACGCGGCTTCTACCACGCCCGGCGCGGGACGATCGGGCTCACACCGGGCTCACAACGACGTTCTTGACACCACCGCAGGCATTTCGCGAACAGCCAACGGACCTAGAGTCGCAGGTCAGAGAGTTGCTGTGGCAATTGGCGGCGCCATTCGATGCCTTCCGCTGAAGCCGAGCGGCGGATTAAAAGTCTGCTGCGCCGCCGGTTGGCAAATCATCTGTTCGCGGTATTCGCGTGTACACGGCAGCCGCGTCAGTTGTGGGCGCTGTGCATCCGTGCCTCGCACTTCACGGTCGGGCATTCACGGCGTGGGGGAGTGGCCGTTGCGCGCGTCCTAGCCGTCGGTCTTCGGGGTCGGCGAGCTGCTTGCATGCAGAGTGGTTGGGGGATCTGCCTCCTGGTCCGGCTGTTGGCTCGTTGTCGATCCGGGCTCAACTACCGAGGCTGACGCGACGGTTCGCCGGCTACGCGGGATGACTGCCATGAGACGGCGGCGTCAACGATTGGGCGGCAGAGGTGTCCCTGTGACGCCATGTGTGACTGTGATGTTCGCCAACAGAGAACTGACTCCTGAATCCTTGTCACTGCGAGATTCCTAGCTAAAACTCGTACTCATGACGAACACGGATTGGGCGACTGGTGTCGCCGCGCTTCTGGGGGCTCAGGTCCGGAGGTATCGCAAGGAGCGCGGGCTGACGACGCAGCAGCTCGCCGAGGCGTGTGGTGCTCTGGGCGTCGACGTGCCGGCGAGCGTCATCAACAACCTTGAGACCGGCCGGCGCGCGTCCTTTGGTGTCGCTGAGTTGCTGGTCGTGGCGAAGGCTCTCGACGTCGGTCCGATCAGCTTGCTGTTTCCACTCGGTCGGCAGGTGGGTGTTGAGATTCTTCCCGCCGTCGAGGTGCCGGTGTGGGAGGCGGTGGCGTGGTTTACCGAGGAGACGCCGCTGGCGGAGGCCGCACCGGAGGGGTCGTCGCGGGCCGTGATCGACGCATTTCGGGTGCACGCGGACGCGGTGCATACGGCGCGGACGTCGTTGCGGTTGCTGGGGGAACACCAGCGGAAAGCGAACACGTCGTTGGATCTGCGGCGGCGAGCCGATCACCTGCGCTCCGCCGATCAGTTGGGGGAGATGCTCTTCCAGGACGGCCAGGCGCTGCGGGCTCTGCGCGCGCAGATGCGCGAACACGGTCTGGTGCTGCCGGAGTTGCCCGCCGATCTGGCGTTCGTCGACGACGAGACCCGGGCTGAATCGTCCGACGGGTAGAGGCGCGCCCGCTTCAGAAGCGGGTGCCGATAACTGGCCAATACAAGAACTTCTCGTACAGACAGGAGTGGTGACAATGCGTCATCTGTATCGGACACGAGGCCGGTCGGTGAGTGCGGATCGGGACATGGCCGGCGCCGGGATGTTGGAGGGCGGCTGGTACTCCACCGAGGAGGTGGCCGAGTTGCTCGGTGTCGACCCGTCGACTCTGCGGCGGTGGCGGACCGGGAATCCGGTGCAGGGGCCGCCCTTCGTGCCGTTGTCGGCGCGGACGACGGTGTACAGCGCCGCCGATGTCGAGGCGTGGTTGGCGAGTCGTCGGGTGGATCCGCAGGTGGCCGCTTGATACCGCGGCGGGTGGTGCTGCCGGTCGGAGTGAAGCTGTCAACCGACGTCGAGTTCATCGAGGGCCTGCCCAAGCCGTATCGGGCCCGCGTGCGTTGGAGCGATGCCGCGGCCCGCAAGCGCCCTTCGGTGTCGCTGAGTTGGGTCACGGAGGAGGAGGCGCTCGCGTGGATCGAGCGGATGCGGACGTTGGTCGCGGCGGGCGTGGATCCGACCATGGCGACGATGCCCCTTGCCGAGTACGGGGACGCCGTCATGGATATGGCGCTACGGGGCTTGGAGCGCAAGACCACCGACCCGTATCTGGCGGGATGGCGGTTGCGCGTGGTGCCATGGCTGGGGCATCTGCAGGTGGACGCGATCACGCACGGCGCGGTTGATCGCGCGGTGTACGGGTGGATTGCCGACGGCCATGGCCGTTCGACGATCAAGAACAGCGCGGCGGTGCTGGTCCGGGTGATGCAGCAGGCCGTGCGGGACGGCCTCATCGAGCACAATCCGGCGCGGGTCACGGGCTGGCAGAGCGAGTTCCGCAAGGCGGAGGACGAACTCGATGACCCCAGGGCACTGGCCCTGCCGGACTGGGCCGCATTGAGCGGTCTCGCTGACGCGTTGGTCGAGCGTTCTTCCGGGCGGTACCGCGGGTGGGGGGACGTGGTCCTGTTCGCCGGCAGTACCGCCGCCCGTATCGGCGAGGTCTCCGGTGTACGGGTCGGGGACATCGACACCCGCACGTGGGTGTGGAACCTGTGCCGACAGACCACCACTTCACCGGGCGGGCTCGTGGACAAGGGCACCAAGGGGAAGCGCCGCCGGAAGGTGCCGATCATCCCGGCGATCCGCGACCTGGTGCAGCGCAGGATCGATTCGGCAGGCTCGGATCCGACGGGACGGCTGTTCAAGGGGCCACGAGGCGGGCGGATCACCACCGCGATTCTGCGCGACGCCACGCACTGGGACGAGGTCGTCACCGCGCACGGGTACGAGCACCTGCTTCGGCATGGGCTGCGCCACACCGGGTTAACGTGGATGGCCGACGCGGGCGTTCCCGTTCACGTCCTGCGGATGATCGCCGGCCACGGATCCCTCTCCACGACACAGCGCTACCTCCACCCGGACCATCGCTCGATCACGAGTGCGGGAGAGGCTCTGATGGCCCATCTGACACCGGGTTGGTCCATAACTGGTCCATGAGCGTCTCGCGACGCGGATTCCAACTGTCTAATGGTCTAAACCAGTAAGAGGCGTTGACCTGGGCTTTTGCCCTTGTCAACGCCTCTTGAACACCGTCGGGACGACAGGATTTGAACCTGCGACCCCTTGACCCCCAGTCAAGTGCGCTACCAAGCTGCGCCACGTCCCGGTGTTCGGCTGGCCGAACACGGAAACCATATCGCACTTTGGGGGGTGGTCCGCCACGTGGTTGTTCGGTGGTGTCAGGCGTGGGGAGGGGGGTGGGCACGGGAAGATCTTGGGGTGGCTTACCCGGTGAATGTCGATGTCGTGCCGCTCGAGACCTATCCCGATCTGGATGAACTCCAGCGGCTCGGGGTCGGGGCGTTGCTGAGTGATGGGCTCGAGTCCGTGGAGGGGTTCGAGGAGGCGGACGGGGTCGGGGTGGACCTGGTGGACTATCGGGTCACGCCTCGGTCGGATGGGGCCGCGGTGTTGTTGTCGGTGGACGCGCCGACGTTGGAGGCGGC
This sequence comes from Embleya sp. NPDC025285, assembly GCF_055558835.1. Taxonomy (NCBI): domain Bacteria; kingdom Bacillati; phylum Actinomycetota; class Actinomycetes; order Kitasatosporales; family Streptomycetaceae; genus Embleya; species Embleya sp. NPDC025285. Next base: position 26,771 of record NZ_JBVHLU010000110.1, on the reverse strand, counting down.
CGAGCGCACCGCTCGGCAGATCGTGTTGGCGGTGTTGGAGGCCAGTGTGCTGCTCGCGGATTGGCGGGTGGTGCGCAGTGAGGTGCAGTTGCACGAGGAGTTGGTGTACGAGAGCTTGATGGCCGCCGACGGGCCGGACGCGCCGGCGGGGGATCCGGCGTTGCGGGCGCGCCGGCCGATGCCGGAGGAGCGGCTGCGGATCGAGCGGCAGGCGGCGGGGGTACGGGCCTTCGGGTTGGACGCCTTCGGGTGTGAGCCGGACACCGCGCAGCCGGATGTGCCGGAGGAGAAGGCCCGGCTCGCGGCGGGGGCGGTGGCGAGTTCGGTCGGGGTGCTGGTGGATCTGCTGTTCACGGATCTGGTGAATCTTCGTGAGGCGGACGGGGCCTCGTTTTTCGTGCTGGACGCGTTGCCACTGTTGGAGGAGGGGTTCGTCCGGCAGTTCGTGGTGGCCGCCGTGACTGTCACCGGGCGTCTCGGTGGGACCGACTGGGCGCCGCCGGCGTGCTTCGCGGAGGAGATGGCGTTGCGGTTGTTGGTGGATCAGGCGGCGTCGCTGTTGGAGCGGCACGGGTTGTACGACGACGACGTCGAGGCGGCGTTCGTGACGTTCAGTGACGCGGCGTCGGACGATCCGGAGTCGGTCGAGCTGCGGTTGTCGGATCCCGGGCCGGAGGAGTGGTTCGAGCCGATCGTGCCGGGGCGGCCCGTGCACGGGTACTTGAGAGCGAATCGACATGAGTGGTGACGTGGGACCGGGCAGGCCCGGGGGCGCTGCGGGCGACGACTTCGCCGCCGGGGGCGGCCCTGGGGACGCCCCCGGCAACGACTTCGTCGGCGGGGGCGGCGGGCTCGCGGACGCCCCGGGCGCCCCGGGCGACGGCCTCGCCGGCCGAGGCGGCGCAGGCGGCGGAGGCGGCCGAGGCGGCCGAGGTGGCGAGTCCGCGGTGTGGACGCGCGTGTACGGGGTCGAGGACACGCCGCTCGACCTGATGACCGCGCGATTTCGGCGGCACCGATACGCGCCGCACGCGCACGAGGAGTACGCGATCGGGGTGTGCGTCGAGGGGGTCGAGCAGATCAACTATCGCGGCGCGGTGCACCGGTCCGGACCCGGGACGATCGTGGTCGCCGAACCGCATGAGACGCACACCGGCGGCCCGGGCATCCCGGAGGGGTACGCCTACCGGGTCTTCTACCCCTCGGCCGCGCTGGTCGGCGAGGACCTGCCCGGCCCCGCCCCGCACTTCCCGTCGCTGCTCGTGGCCGACCCGGCGCTCGCCGCCGAACTGGTCGCCGTACACACGCACCTGACCGCCGGCGGCGACGCGTTCGAGGGCGAGACCCGGGTCGTGGAGGTGCTGCGCGCGCTCGTCGGGCGGCACGCGGTACATTCCCGGGCCGATCGGTGTGGCTCGCCGGACGCCGCCCGGGTGGCCCGCGCGGTCCGCGAGCGGCTCGCCGACGAACTCGTCCGGCCCCCTTCGCTGAGCGAGCTGTCGGCCGGGATCGGACTGTCCCGCTACCAGACCCTGCGCGCGTTCCGCGATGTGGTCGGGCTGCCCCCGTACGCCTGGCTCGCCCAGCACCGGGTCGCCCGCGCCCAGGCGCTGCTCGCCCAGGGGATGACGCCCGCCCGGGCGGCGCTCGCGGTCGGGTTCGCCGATCAGGCACACCTGGGGCGATGGTTTCGGCGGGTACTGGGCGTCACCCCGGCCGGCTACCGCAGCAGCGTGCTGCGCAACAACGTTCTAGACCGATCGGCCCCGCGTGGTTGATCATCCTCTTCGATCCAGAGATTGAGGGGACACGGCCGTGAGTCGTCGTGGAGCGTTGTTGTTCGCGTGCATGTGCGTGATCTGGGGGATCCCGTACCTGCTGATCAAGGTCGCGGTGGACGAGGTCTCGCCGGGCGTGCTGGTGTTCGTGCGTACCGGGCTCGGGGCCCTGCTGCTGTTGCCGTTCGCGTTGCGCGGCACGGGGCTGCGCGGGCTCACCCCGTACAAGTGGCCGCTCCTCGTCTTCGCGGTGACCGAGTTCGTCGGGCCCTGGTGGCTGCTCTCGGACGCCGAGCGGCGGCTGTCCAGTTCGACGACCGGGCTGCTGATCGCGTCGGTGCCGATCTTCGGCGCGGTGCTCGTGTACCTGACCGGTGGCACCGAGCGCATGGGGGCGGTGCGCTGGATCGGGCTGGCGATCGGGTTCGGCGGGGTCGCGGTGCTGGCCGGGCCGACGCTCGGCGGCGGGGACCCGTGGGCGGCGGTCGAGGTGCTCGCGACCGCGCTGTGCTACGCCGGTGCGGCGCTGGTGGCCGAGCGCAGGCTCAAGGAGGTGCCGAGCCTGCCGATGACGGTGGTCTGCCTGGGCTTCACCGCGCTGGTGTACATACCGCTCGCCGCCGCGCAGTGGCCCGCCCACGTGCCGGGCGGCAAGGCGCTCGGGGCGATGGGGGTGCTGGCGCTCGTGTGCACCGCAATCGCGATGGTGATCTTCTTCGAGCTGGTGCGCGAGGTGGGTGCGGCGCGGGCCACGGTGATCACGTACGTCAACCCGGCGGTCGCGGTGGCGGCCGGCGTGTTGATCCTGAACGAGAAGTTCACGGTGGCGATCGGGGCGTCGTTCGTGCTGATCCTGGGCGGGGCGGTGCTGGCGACCCGCAAGAACGCGACGCCGGTCGCGGCGACGGAGGACGCCCCGGAGTTGCCGGGAGCGGTGGACGCCTCCGAGCGCTGCTAGGCGGTCCTCACGTGGGCGCCCGGTCGAGCGGGTCCCGTTCGGTCGGGTCGGCGGGTTGATGGATCGGTGCGGTGGTGGGGGGACGGGGAGTGAGGACTCGGGGCGGGGTTTCGGCAACCCGGGCGGAGGCGGCGGGAGCCGGGCGGCGGGGGCGGGGGCGGGACCAGCGCTGTATGAGGGGGAGTTCGTAGTAGCGGTAGACCACCAGGGACAGCGCGATGGAGGCTGCGGTCAAGGTCGTGACGATCAGGGTGCCGGGTAGCGGGGTGAAGGTTTTCTCGACGCCGAGCATGTGGCGGATCGTCAGTATGAGTGGGTAGTGGGTCATGTAGAGGGCGAAGGACGCCTCGCCCAGCGCGATCAGGTACGGATGGCGCATGACCCGGGTGCGGCCCTGGAGGTCGGCCTGGGTGAGGGCGGCGATGATCAGGGCGAGCGGGGCGGCCATGGCCATGCCGAGGGCGTACTGGGCGGGGAGGTAGGCCACCGCCACGAAGACGACCACCGCGGGGGCGGCGACCTGCGCCCGGTTCAGGTGGGGCCAGCGGCCGGTTCGGATGAGGCGGGCGGTGAGGATTCCGAGGGCGAACTCCGTGAGCCGCACCGGCGGGCAGAGGTAGACGAACCAGAGGCTGGTCGCGTTGATGGGCAGCCAGTCGTACAGGGGTGGCCCCGGGACGAGGGTGGAGATCATCGGCATCAGCAGCGTGGCCGCGGCCAGCGCCGCCCAGCAGGCGGTCAGTCGCCGGGTGGGAATCCTCGACGCGGCGGTGAGGAGCGCGGGGAAGAGGGCGTAGAAGAACGCCTCGCAGGAGATCGACCAGGCCGGGGCGTTGAAGCTGAAGAAGAAGTCCGGGTCCGGGATCCAGCTTTGCAGCAGGAACAGGCCCGCCACCGCGGCGCCGATACTGTCGCCGTCGGCCAGCACGGTGGCCGGCGTGGCGGTGATGACGGCGAAGAAGGCTACGGCCAGGGCCCAGCCGATGACGTGATTGGGGACGATCTTCCACAGGCGCCTGCGCCAGAACGCCCTCCGTGACTCTCCCGGGGTGTGCGCCCAGGTCAGGACGAATCCCGACAGCACGAAGAAGCCGCTGACCGAGCCGGTGGCGATCGGCTCCATCACCGCCAGCGGGCTGTCCGGCCCCACATCGAAGATGCCCGAGATGAGGGTCAGGTGACACAGCACCACGGTGAGCGCGAGGACGAACCGCAGGCTGGTCAGCGAGGGAAGACGTGCGGGGAGGATTGTGTCGGGGTCGGACATCGGCCGGCTCTTTTCCTTGGCCGGGGCCGCCGGCGCTCCGGGTGAGTGCTGCTCGGGCGTGCGGACGGCGCCCGGGTCTCGGTGGGAAGGGCACCAGAGGGAGATCTCACGTGTGCCGGGTGTGCCGGGTGCGCCAACCGAAGCCCCGGGCGGCGGTTCCGGCCGGGAGAGCGCCGGTGACGTACGGCTTCCCGGCGGTGTTCACCCGGCGTCCCCCGGTCCGGCCGCTCCGGCCGCTCCGGCCGCTCCGACCGCTCCGACCGGTCCGACCGGTCCGACCGGTCCGACCGGTCCCGCCGGATCGCCGGTCGTGTGCACCGGCAGGCTGTGCAGGTGGCGCAGACCGCCCCCGTGCCAGGACAGGCCGGCCGGGTCGGCGGCCGGGGTGAGCAGGGGCAGGCGGGTGAACAGCCCGGTCAGCGCGATGCGGGTCTGCGCGCGGCCCCGGGCGGCGCCGAGGCAGTAGTGCGCGCCGTGCCCGAACGAGAGGTGGCCGCGGGGCGTCGGGCGGTCGAGTCGGACCTCGGTGGGCCGCGGCCAGCGCCGCTCGTCGAGGTTGGTGTGCAGGAAGGACGCCACCACCACGTCGCCGGCCCGGATGGGCGTCCCCTCCAGGACCAGCGGCTCACTGGCCATGCGCCAGGCGCTGTGGTGGAACGGGGTGGACAAGCGCAGCAGTTCCTCCACCACGGCGTCGACGCGTACGGCGTCGCCGGACCGCAGCGCGGCCCGCACCTCGGGGCGCTGCATCGCGATCAGGGCCGCAGTGGGGATGACGGTGGTGAGCGATTCCACCATGCCGACGAGCAGCAGTCCCACCATCGCGGCCGTCTGCGGGCCGGTCAGACGCCCGTCGCCGTGGGCGGTCAGCAGTGCCCGGGCGGCATTGTCCTGGCGTTTCCTGCGGGCGGTGGCCACGATCTGCAGGACCCGCAGTACGAAGGCCTGACCCGCGGCGCGGCCGTGCGGGGCGTCGGGGTGGCCGGCCAGACCCGCGGCCATGGTGGCGCGTACGACTGCCGTCGCCCGGTCGGGGGTGATGCCGAACATCGAGGCGACACCCGCGGCGGCCAGCGGGATCGCGAGGTCGGCGACCAGGTCGCCCTGCGGCCGACGGGCCAGGGCATCGACCAAGTCCGCGGTACAGGACTCGAGTTCCGCCTCGACCAGCCCGGCCTGGGCGGTCTGGAAGTAGGGGCTCACGATCCGGCGCATACGGCGGTGCTCGGCACCGTCGCGCGCCAGGAGTTGGGGCTCGGTGGACAGGAAGCTCTCGGGGTAGCGGGTGCGCGGCAGCCCATGCGGTGTACTCGCGGAGAGGGCATCCACCACGGTCATGTCGTTGACCAGTCGCGGATCCGTGAGCATGGCCTGCGCGGCCGCGTGCCCGGTCACCGCCCACGCCGGCAGCCCGCCGGCCAGCCGCACCGCCATCACACCGGGCCGCGCCGCGGGCGCCGCGTACCGCTCGGCGAAGCCCTGCGCGGGCACCGCCGGGCAGGACAGGGACGGCGCGCGCGACCAGGGCGCGGACAACGCTTCCGCTTCTTGCAAGGTCATGAATCTCCGAACCATCGGGAGATGGCGGCCCGACATGCCGTCACCGACGGAACGAAGCGTAATGAGCGGGATATTTATGAACGAAATTGATAAGTCACATGAATAGCCCAGGTGGTGGAGCGGACCTATGGGCTCCACCATCGAGTGGTGGCACCGCACGCATCGCACTGCGCCGCGCGCGCCGCATCGGGCCGCCCCGCACCGCATCGCGCCAGGCGCAACGCAACGCAACGCACGCCCCGCACCCGAGCCGACTCGCGAGTAACAAAGGTCCCCCTCGGGGCGGACACGACCCGCCCGGCCGTGGCATCGTGGCGGGATGACGAGCCGTGAGGGAAACGATTCGCGTCGGGGGAACGGCACGAGGAGCCGGTCGCGCCGACCCTCCGAGGCCGAACTGCGGGCCGTGATAGAGCCGTTGGCCAAGATCGAGCGTCTGCCCACGTCGTCCGGCGAGCGCGAGGCCGCGCATCGGATAGCCGGGCTGCTGCGTGAACTCGGGGCGCGCGACGCGGTGGTGGAGGAGGAGCCCGCGTACGCGTCGTACGCGCGCCCGATCGGCACCCTCACCGCCCTCGCCGCCGTCGCCGGCCTACTCGCGAAGCGTTCCCGCGTGGCCGCGACGCTGGTCGCCGGCGCCGCCACACTCGGCATCGCCGACGACATCTCCTACCGCGGCCAGTACGCGCGCCGCGCCCTCGGCGGCCGACCGCGCAGCGCCTACAACGTGGTCGCCTCCGTCGGCGACCCGGACGCGCCGCGCACCCTCGTGGTGACCGCACACCACGACGCGGCGCCCACGGGCGCGGTGTTCGACGAGCGGGCCGCGCGATGGGTCGCCACCCGCTATCCGCAGCTGCTGGACAAGGCGCGCGAGAATCCGCCGATGTGGTGGCCGGTGGTCGCGGGCCCCGCGCTGATCGCGCTCGGCGCAGCCACCGGGCTTCGTGGCGTACGCCGAGCCGGCATCGGCCTCGCCGCGGTCAGTACCGCCGCGTTCACCCAGATCGGCCGCAGCCGCGCGGTCCCCGGCGCCAACGACAACCTGTCCGGGGTCGCCGTACTGGTCGCGCTCGCCGCCACGCTGCGCGATCAACCCGTCGACAGCGTACGGGTGTTGCTCGTCTCGGCCGGTGCCGAGGAGGCGCTTCAGGAGGGCATCCGGGGATTCGCGCGTCGGCACTTCCCCGAACTCGACCGCGAGCGCACATGGTTCCTGAACGTGGACACCGTCGGCTCGGGCAACCTCGTCCTGCTGGAGGCCGAAGGCCCGTTGCGGATGGAGCCGTACGACGTCCCCTTCAACAACCTGCTCTCCGAGTGCGCCACCCGCAACGACATCGCGGTGCTGACCGGCCTGCGCTCGCGCAGTTCCACCGACGGCGTGGTGCCCAACCGCCACGGTTACCCGACGGCGACCCTGGTCTCGATCGACGATCAGAAGCTGATCCCGCACTACCACCTGCACACCGACCTGCCCGAACACGTCGACTACGACTGTGTCGCGGACGCCTGCGCACTCACCGAAGCCGCCGCACGAGCCTTGTCCCCGACCGAAGTTCCCACCCCGGCAGACCCGCCGACCCGCACCGACCCATCGACCCGCACCGAGTCGCCGACCCGCACCCACCCACCGGCCCGCACCGACCCACCGGCCCGCACCGACCCACCGGCCCGCTCCGAGTCGCCGACCCGCACCCACCCACCGGCTCCCACCGACCCACCGGCTCCCACCGACCCACCCACCCTGGCCGCATAGCCCACGCGCGGCCCCCGCAACCCTCGCGCCCGGCGCCGAACACGGCACCGGGCGCGAGGTGACCTTGCGTCAACCCTCGGATCGCGTCACACCCGACTCAGGACCGCTCGAACAACTCCTCCCACAACCGCTCCAGGCAATCCAGGAAGTCGTTGCCCGTGCTCGGGTGCACGCGCAGCACCTGCGGATCGTGATCGCTCGCCTGGTCCGCGAACGCCGCGTTCACGTGCACGATGTCGTACTCGAACCGGGTGAGCCGAGGGCTGGTCAGGATGTGGTCGAGCATCTGGCTGTTGCCGTTGAACACGTATCCCCAGCGCTCGTTCGCGGGCAGCGTGTCGACCATCGTGCGCAGCGCGCCGCCGTCGGTGAGCGTCTTGAGCGTCGGCGAGAACGCGAAGTCGTTCAGGTCGCCGAGCACTACCAGGTTCGCCCTCGGGTCGGATTTCGACAACTCGTCCACGAAACCGCGCAGCACCTTCGCCTGCGCCACCCGCTGGACCTCCGAACTGCGCGTCGGCGGCTGGAACCGGCTGTCCAGCGCCTGGTCGCCGCCCTTGGAGGCGAAGTGGTTCGCGATCACGAACACCGTCTTGCCGCGGAAGCGGAACTCCGCCGCGAGCGGCTTGCGGCTGTTCTCCCACGCCGGGTCCGCGGGGGAGACCCGACCGGGTGACTGGGTCAACTGGGTACGCCCCAGCCAGTCCTTGCGCACGCCCACCGCGCTGGTGGGGCCGCCGCCGGGACGGTCCACGAACTCGACGCGCGTAGCGTCGAACAGGAACGCGTTGCGGATGTTGCCGCCCGGCTGACCGCCGTCCTTGCCGTCGACCGGCTCGATCGAGCGCCACGAATAGGTGGGGCCACCCGCCGCCTTGATCGCCGCGACCAGCTTGTCCAGCGTCTGATCGGCCGCGACCACACCGTCGTTGGTCGGTCCGCTGTTGTCCTGGATCTCCTCCAGGGCAACCACGTCCGGCGTGGACAGGTTGGTGACGATGCCCTTCGCGAGCCGGTCGAACTTGGCCTGGGCGTCCTTGGGGGAGAGGTTCTCCACGTTGTACGTGGCGACCGCGAGTTCGGTGTTCTTCTGGTCCCGCGTGGTCTCCGGCGTCAGCGCGCCCTTGACCACCTTGCCCAGGGTGGTCGAGGCCAGCGCGTACCCGCCGAAGTTGTCGTACGTCAGCGGTCCCGTGGTCGTGCCGGTGAGCGTGTCACCGACGTTCGCCTGCGGGAACGGCTCCTGGGAGAACGGGATCAGCGAGGAGACCTTGAGCCGGCCGCCGTTCTGCGCGTCGTACCCGGCGTACAGCGTGCCGCCCTGCGCGGTCGCGTTCTGCGTCGGCTCCAGGGTGACCCACAACTCGCCGAACGAGGTGCTCGGACCGACCACACGCGATTCGCCTACGCGCGTCAACTGGCCTTCGAGCGACTCGTACAGGTCCAGCGCGTACTTCGACGGCTCCAGCGCGAGCGCCTCGATCGACGGTGTCCCGGTGGGCACGTACGCGTCCGGCAGGGTCGCCGCGTCGAGCGTGACCGGCGCGGGCAACTCCTGGCCGGACGCGTCGATCACCCAGGTCGAGCCGGTGAGTTGGGTCAGCGACTGGCCGCCGATGCCGATGCCGCCCGGGTAGAACTCCTCGACCTTGCCGGTCACCTTGACCACGTCGCCGACCGCCACCTGCGGGGTGACCGTACCGGTGAACACGAACAGCCCCTCGGACGTGCGGGGATCATCGTCCGGTCGGATGTCCTGGAACCAGAAGCCACGCGCGCTGCCGAAGGTCCGCACACCGGTCACCACACCCGGAACACTGGTCACCCGGGCGCCGTTCTTCGGCGACACCCGGGTGGTGCCCTGGATTTCGTGGATGCGCGCGTCGGTCGGCTCGGGTTCGCCCGGACCACCGGGGTCGGTCGGACCCTGTCCACGCGCGTTGAGCGGCGTCGGCGCGCCCGCCGCGAAGTCCGCGCCGTTGTCGTCGGTGTCCGCGAGCGCGGAAGTACGGGCCACCGAGGCCGAGTTGGAGGCGCCACTCGCCGGATTACCCTCGCGGACCACCGCATCGCCGTAGCCCGCGACGTCCACGACGCGCGCGTCGGCGAGACAGTCCACCGCGGTCAGGCAGGTCAGCGCGGTGGTGCCGCGGACCAGCGCGACCGTGCCGCCGGTACCGGACATGTTGATCGAGCCCTGCGCGTCCGGCGTGGGCAGCACGAGCGTGCCGCCGGCGCCCTTGGCCTCGCCGATCAGGTACCGGCCGCCGGGTGCCACCGCACCGGTCAGCGGGGTGACCTGCCACGCCGAGGTCGGCTTGGGCGCGGCCGGGAGGTACTGCACGCTCCAACCGTCGACCGCGACCGCGGCCGAACCCTTGTTGCCCAACTCGATGAAGTCGTTGGTCAAACTGGCGCCGCTGTTGCCGCCGCCGCCGTACACCTCGGCGAGCAGCACGTCCACGGCGGGCGCCGCGACGGCGGGAGCGGGCGCGATGACGAGCGCGCCACCGGCGAGGGCGCCGGCCACGGTCGTGGCCACGACACCGATCCGTCGCCGCCGCGAACTCGGCACGGATCGTCGTCGAGACGATTGTTGACGGAATGTCACCCAGGGCCTCCGAAAAGCGAAAGGGACAGGTTCGGGACATTCTCGGGACTCCGGGTGAACGGCGTCCATCCTTTGGGCGACCCGAAGGGGACCAAGGTTCACCCGGAGCCCGAATCTTCTTCCCATCACGCGTCACACGCCCACCGGCGCACCGTCGGCGGCCCATCCTTGTCGTTTCCGGGCCGACCTTGTCGTTCCCGGTACCGACCTTGTCGCCGCCCCACGGACCGTGCGGACACCGGTCCTGCGCCGCCCCCCACGGGCCGCGCGAACACCGGCCCCGCGCCGAAGCCCACACGGAACCGCGCGAACACCGGCCCTGCGCTGAACGCAGCGCCCCACAGCTCCCGACAGGGCCCACACACCCGGGTCGCAACGGGACCCCAAGTCCCGTGCACCACATCGGAGATGGAGGCGGGATTCGAACCCGCGTGCACGGTTTTGCGGACCGCTGCCTCGCCTCTCGGCCACTCCATCACATCCGACCACCGCGTCCCGTCGGCCGGGCGGCGCAAGGCATTTCGCCCCGCGCCGCTGACCGACGGTCCGCGTTTCGTTCGTCCTTCGAGGTGGAGACGGGATTCGAACCCGCGTGAACGGCTTTGCAGGCCGTTGCCTAACCTCTCGGCCACTCCACCCTGTACAACCGCGTCCCGTCGGCCGCTCGTACGAAGCCCTCGGCTCCGCACGACGCGACCGGCGGTCCGTCCTGCGAGATGGAGGCGGGATTCGAACCCGCGTGCACGGTTTTGCGGACCGCTGCCTCGCCTCTCGGCCACTCCATCGCATCCGACCACCGCGTCCCCTCGTCCCGGTGACGCACGGCATTTCGCCGCGCGCCGCTGACCGACGGTCCGCGTTTCGTTCGTCCTTCGAGGTGGAGACGGGATTCGAACCCGCGTGAACGGCTTTGCAGGCCGTTGCCTAACCTCTCGGCCACTCCACCCGGCCGGGCCGAAGCCCGGTCGGTCCATCCATCCATCCGGCCAGTCGGTGAACACCCGACCCGCCCCCCTGACCCGGCCCCCCGACCCGAGCCGACCCGACCCGACCGGAGATCATCGGTCGCCAACCACCGCCCGGTGTCGGGCGATCCGGTGAGCCTCGACACCGGATCGCCCGCCCCCCGGGGGGATGCGCCGCGGACCCCCTCCGCCCGGCGGCACCCCCCAACCGGTCCCGCACCCCGGGATCCCCAGCGCGCGCACGCGTCCCTACGTGCGGCGCATCCCGCAGGACCGACGCCGACCCGACCCCGCGTCGGATCGGCGAGTCGACGGTCAGCCCAGCGACGCCCGATCGTGCGGCGCCGCCCAGTGCTCGGCGGTCGGCGAGGTCGGCGAATCCGGGAACCGGCGCAGCGCGTTCTCCGCCTGGACCGCGAGATCGGTGGTCTCGCGGAACTCCGGCCGGGTGTACAGGTCACGCGCGTACGCCCACAGGTTGGGGTAGTCCACCAGGGTGCGGCCGTCCGCGCCTATCGCCGCCCGGTAGGTCTGCGTGAACCGCAGCAGCTTCACCCAGAACCGGATGTCCGAGATGGTCAGCCGATCACCGAACAGGTAGCGCCTGTCGGCCAGATGCGCGTCCGAGCGCTCCAGTGTGTGGATCGTCTCGCCCTCCTCCGATGTCCACAGGCCGCCCTTGCGCGCGGCGGTCGCGAAGTCCGCGTCGGTGAGGTCGATCGCCTCGCGCAGGTCCTCCGGGTACAGGTCCGGTGCCTGCTCGCCGACCAGTGCGGTGAAGCTCGTGGCCAGGTTGTTCGGGATCGCGTTGAACGCGTTCGCCACGATCCGGCCGCTCTCCCGGTCCCACAGGGTCGGTACCGAGATGTGGCCCGCGTACCCGGGCTCGGTCGCCTCGTACGCCTCCCGCAGCAGCGTGAACCCGTTCACCGGGTCCGGGCCGAACCGCTCCCGGAACGCCCAGCCGCGGGAGTCGCGTTCCTCGTCCACATACGACGCGCTCACGATGTCGGTGAGACCGCGCGCATGTCGCACGATCGCCGCGATGTGCGCCCACGGGCAGCCGTGCGACAGGTACAGGTGATACCGGCCGACCTCCTCCGGGAATTGCGGATCGCCGATCCGACCGGCGAACGGGTACTGCGGGTCGGTGACCGCGTACGGGCCGTACGTGTCGACGTCGACGGGGCTCGCGTAGCCGAGCTGAGTTGTCACCGGGTGGCTCCTGTCACGAGTTCCAGCCGATCGGGAGTGCGATCGGCGGCGGGATCGACGTCCCGCAGATGATTGAGTACGCCCCGGACCAACGCGTCGTTGACCCGAAACGCCGGCGCGTCGAAGCGGGGCCGGGAGAACCCCGCGCTCCCGGCACCGCCCGATACGCCGTGCCCGACGGCGAATCGGCCGGGATGCGCGTCGCCGCGCGCGTTGACCACCCGGCGGTCGCCGGCCCGGGTGCACAGCCGTCCCGCCGAGTCCGTGGACGCGTCGCCGCGCGCGGCCAACCGGCGTAGCAGCACGTCCCGGGTGCGCTTGAGCGAGGGCTCCGGCAACCGGGCCTCCACCAGAGCGCGGGCGCGCACCCGCGCCTGCGGCAGACTCGGACTCGCCGCCCGCCAATCGCCGGCCTCCTCGTCCGCCGCTATCTCCACGTCCTCGCCGAGAAAGCGGATCACCCCGGCCCGGGCCAACGCGAGCAGTTCCTCCAGGCGCGGCCCCGGCGGACCGCTGGCCAGGTAGCTGAAGAAACCCAACAGCCGGGTCGTGTCCGGCACCGAATCACCCGCGTCCTGAAGCCGCAGCACCACCCCGTACACGCTCAACAACGCGTGTATCGTGGCCAGATCCTGGCTGTACGCGGGATCGTGCCGGCGGGTCAGATCGGCCTCGATGTGCGCGTGCATCCACTCCTGGAGCGCGCCCTCGTCGGCGAACCGCCGCCCCTGCACCGGACGATCCAGCCGCGCCTGGTCGAACCGGTCGGCCGGATCCGGCACCGCCCGCGCGATCAGTTCGCTCGGATCGGCGGCCGCCGTGAACTCCGCGTCGAACTCGGCCCATTCCATCGTGGTGCGATCGCTGTGCGCGGTGAACAACCGGTGGTAGTGCGCACCGGCCAACTCCTTGCCGATCAACGGCCAGGGGTCGTCCGCCTCGCGTGCCGCCTCCACGGTGAAGTGCCTTGGCAGCGGCGGGCGTTCCCCGGTCCATGGATAACCCGTCTTGGACCGGTAGGGCACCCCGCGCCGAGACGCCGCGAGCAGCAACGGCTCGCGCCCGGACGCCCGATAGCGCAGCACACCGGCCGAGTCCCGCTCGAACGTGCCGCCCCGGCCGTGACTGAGCCGCACCATCAGGTCCACGAACGCCAACCCGATGCCCCGCACCAATACCGGTTCGCCCGGGCGCAACGCGTCCAGATCCAGGTCCGCGGTGTACCCGGTGGGCAGGTATGCGAGCCCGTGCCGGCGGGCGAACCCGATCTGCTCGCGCTCGTGTGGCGTCGGCTCGCTGTCCAGGTGGCCCTGGGCCAGGATCACCGCGTCCACCCGGAGCGGCGGCCGGCGCCCCGCCAGATGCACCAACTGCCGGCGCGGACCCTCGGTGACGTCCACGACCGTCGTCTGGTGCACGATCACCCGCACGTTGGGCGGCGCCCCCTCGACGGTGGACCGGAAGAACCACGCGAGATAGGCGCTGAGCAGCGGCCGGGACGGGAACGAGGTCGGCCCGCAAGCGGCCAACTCCGCGGCAAACAGCCGCAGTTCGTCGGCGCCGCGACCCTCGCGCAGCTCTTCGGTGCGATCCGCGGCCCATTCGGCCAACGAGGGCCCCGGCCGGATCGGTCCCTCGATCGTGGACACCTCGTCGGTGAACAGCGTGATGTCGCAGGCCAGCGAGTTCGCCCAGAGCAGCGGCGACTGGGCCCGCCGCCACACCCGACCCGCGCCCGGCGGGTAGGGATCGACGACGTGCACGTGCAGCGGGCGGTCGCCGAGCAGTTCGGGCACATTGGCCAACAGGCGTTCGAGGACGGACGTGCCGCCGGGACCCGCGCCGACTATGCAGACGGCGACGGGGCGGAGGCGGCCGGACGGATGGTCGGGCATGGCTCTCCCCTCGTGGGGGTGTGGCAAGAGAACGCGAACCGTCACCGGCGTCCGGGCACGGGGACGCCGGGGCGAGGGTTCGGCGGATGGGAAGGGCCTTGCGCCACAAGGCCGGGTGCGCAACCCGGGCGGGAGCTCAGGATTCCTCGGGACAGACCGAGGAGCGCGGCGGCGAGGTCAGCCGCGCGGACGACACAGCCCGCCGGCCACACGACACAGGTCGATGTGGCGGCACGACACGAGGAAGAGGTCGGGGCTCACGACATCGAAGCTACGGAGCCGCCCGACGAATTGTCAACGTCGATCCCACGCGGTCGCCTTCGAGCAATTGACCGAGCACCGCCCGGCGGGTTAGGTTCCGGAACATCTCGCCGTGGCGCTCCGCCACGGCCCAGCGAGGGGATCCCGGTGGCGCAGCACGCGCGACACAGCGACGGGGCGGTCATGTCCGCCGCCGGTTGGCTGCTGTCCGCCCGCCTCCACATCGACCTCGGGCGCGTCACCAGCGCCGCTTGTTGTCGCTGACCCGAGGCCGCGGCCCCGGCCGCGCCGTCCGCGTCGCCCCGATCGGAACCCGACCGCCACACCCGGCCGCCGCGCCACACGCCCTCCGGCACGTCGCGACGCCCGCGTAGGCCCGTTCGCGACCCCACCGGATCCGACCGGATCCGACCCGACTCCCGGGCAGGGCAGCGCCGGCCATCGATCGCGATCACCGTTCGACCGACCCGCGTGGACGCACCGACCTCCGGGACCGGTCACCGGGGCGACCCTCGGGAGAGCCGCCGATCGGGGCCGACCGCTCGGCGACCCCACCCGGCAAGCTCCCGCGCCACCCCCTCGTCACCCCTGACCAACCCCAGGGGTCACCTCTCCGGTGACCCCTGACACCCCCTATCGTCGCCGGCCCTACCACTCGACCGTCGTCCGCACCACCCCTGATCAACCCCGACCAACCCCTGATCGATCCCGGAATCCCCGAGAACCATCACCGGAACCCCGCGAACCACCACCGGAACCACCGCGAACCGAGGTAAAACCCATGGCAACCGTCCTGACCGTATGGGGCAGCCCCTCCGCGACCTCACGCACCGGCGTGGTCGCCCGCCACGTCGCCGCCAGGCTGACCGCCGACGGACACGACGTGTCCACCCTCGCCGTGCGCGACCTGCCCGCCCGGGCGCTCCTGCACGCCGACTTCGCCGACCCGGACCTGCGCGCCGCACTGAACCGGGTCGCCGACGCCGACGCGCTCGTGATCGCCAGCCCGGTGTACAAGGCCGCCTACAGCGGCGTGCTCAAGACGTTCCTGGACGTACTCCCGCAATTCGCGCTGCGCGGCAAGGAGATCCTGCCGGTGCTCACCGGCGGCACCCCCGCGCACGTGCTCGCGCTCGACTACGCGCTGCGCCCGGTGCTGACCTCGCTCGGCGCCGACCACGTCGCGCAGGGCTGGTTCGTGCACGAGCGGTACGTCGGTGCCGACGGCGGGATCGAGGCCGAGGGCGTCGCGCCGCTGGAGGAACTCGCCGACGCGTTCTCCGCCCGGCTGCGTCGCCCGGCCGCCGTCGCCTGACCCGCCCCGGTCGGCGCCCCCGGTCGCCGACCGGGGCGCAGGCCGATCCGCCCGTACGACAAGGGAGTTCGCATGACCACCGGCCATCTCCACCTCGGTGTCGCGCTCGACGGCGCGGGCCGCCACCCCGCCGCGTGGCGCTCGCCGCACGCCCGCCCCGCCGAGTTGTTCGACCCGCGCTACTGGGTCGAACTGGCCCGCACCGCCGAACGCGGCCTGCTCGACTTCATCCGCCTCGACGACTCGCTGGGGCCGCCTTCGCCCCGGGTACCGGGCCGGCTCGACGCGGTCTCGGTGGCCGCGCGGGTGGCGCCCGCCACCGAGTCGATCGGCCTGATCCCGGCCGCGACCACCACGCACACCGAGCCGTTCCACGTGTCCACCGCGATCGCCACCCTCGACCACGTCAGCCGAGGCCGGGCCGGCTGGTGGCCGCTGCCGTCCCGGACCGGCCTCGAAGCCCGCCACTTCGGCCGCAAACCCGTCGCGACCCCCGGCGAACTTGCCGACGAGCAAGCCGAGTTCACCGACGTGGTGAGCCGGTTGTGGGACAGCTGGGAGGACGACGCGATCATCCGCGACGTGGCCACCAGCCGGTTCCTGGACCGGGAGAAACTGCACTACGTCGACTTCGAGGGCACCTGGTTCGACGTCCGCGGGCCCTCCATCACACCGCGCCCGCCGCAGGGCCGACCGGTGGTCGGGATCACCGTGGACGGCCCCGACACGCTGGAGATCGCCGCCCGGTTCGCCGACGTGCTGTTCGTCGACGCGACCGGCCCCGACGAGGCCCGCCGGCTGCGTGAGCGCGCACACGCCATCGCCGAAGGCAACGGCCGCGACCCGGCCGAGTTGCGGGTGCTCGCCGAGATCACCGTGCACCTGGCCGGCACCGACGCGCAGGCCCGCCGCGAACGCGCCCTGCTCGACGCGCGCTCGGACGTACCCGTCGCCGGCGGGCTCGGCTTCACCGGCACCCCCGAGGCGCTCGCGGATCGACTCGCCGGCTGGTACGTGGGCGGCGCGGTGGACGGATTCACGCTGATCCCGGGCGTGTTGCCCCACGACCTGGACCGGATCGTCGAGGACCTCGTCCCGCTGCTGCGCGAGCGCGGCCACACCCGTACGGCCTACACCGCGCCCACCCTGCGCGGCCACCTGGGCCTGCCGCTGCCCGCCAACCGCTACGCCCGGACCTGAGGAGAGGTCACCGATGCCCGAACCCAGCAGCTCCCAGCCCAGCAGCAACCAGCCACACAACTCTCAGCCCAACAACCCCCAGCCCGGCAGCCCCCAACCCCGCGCGACGCAGCCGGGCGCCTCGCCGTCCCGCGCCCCCCGGCCCATCGACACCCGCTCCCGCGCCTCCCGATCCGAAGACCCGGCGCACCGCACGCGCATCCACCTGGCCGCGCACTTCCCCGGCGTCAACAGCACCACCGTCTGGAGCGATCCACACTCGGGCAGCCAGATCGACTTCGACTCCTTCGAACACCTGGCACGCACCGCCGAACGCGGCCGCTTCGACTTCTTCTTCCTGGCCGAAGGCCAGCGCCTGCGCGAACACCAGAACAAAATCTTCGAGTTGGACGTCGCGGGCCGCCCGGACGCACTCACCGTGCTGGCCGGACTGGCCGCGATCACCGACCGGATCGGCCTGGCCGCGACCGCCACCGCCACCTACAACGAGCCCTACGAACTCGCCCGCAAGATCGCCTCGCTCGACCACCTCAGCGCCGGCCGCGCCGCTTGGAACGTGGTCACCTCGCCGGACGCCTGGACCGGGGAGAACTTCCGCCGGGGCGGCTTCCTGCCGCGCGAGGAACGCTACGAGCGAGCCATCGAGTTCGTCGAGGCCGCCCGCACGCTGTGGGACAGCTGGGCCCCGGACGCGCACGTCGCCGACCCCGACGGCGGCGTGTTCGCGACCCCCGACGCCGGGCGGTTCGACTACCACGGCCGGCACTTCGCCATCGAAGGCCGCTTCACCGTGCCGCGCACCCCGCAGGGCCGCCCGGTGCTGATCCAGGCCGGCGACTCCGAGGACGGACGCGAGTTCGGCGCCGTACACGCGGACGTGATCTTCTCCCGACACGGCGAATACGACGCGGGCAGGGCCTTCTACGCGGACATGAAGGGCCGCGCCGCCCGACACGGGCGCGGCCCGGACGAGCTCAGGATCCTGCCCGCGGTGACCGCGGTGATCGGCGCGACCACCGAGGAGGCGCAGGAGAAGGCCGCCTGGATCCGCCGGCAACAGGTCAGCCCGCGCAACGCGATCCAGTTCGTCGAACAGGTCTGGGGCCGCGACCTGTCCGACCTGGACCCCGACGGCCCGCTGCCGGACTTCGACCCGGTCACCGACGGCACCACGATCGCCCGGGGCCGGGTCCGCACCGGCGGCGACCCGCTCGAGGTGGCCCGCACCTGGCGCGAACTCGCGGCGGCCAAAGGCGGGTTGAGCCTGCGCGAGGTGGTGATCGAGGTGGCCGCCCGGCAGACGTTCATCGGCACCGCCGCGCACGTCGCCGAGCGCATGGAGGTGCACGTACGGGACGGGGCGAGCGACGGCTTCATCCTGGTCCCGCACCTGACCCCGACCGGACTGGACGAGTTCGTCGACCAGGTCGTGCCGATCCTGCAGGAACGCGGCGTCTTCCGCGCCGAATACGAGGGCACCACCCTGCGCGAAAACCTGCGCCTGCCGGCACCGCGCCCGGCCGGCGCGCACCGCACCGACGTGGCGGTGTGAGCCCCCGGGATCCGGGCCCGCACCGCCACGCCGCGGGGGTCACGTCCAGTCGTTGAGTGCGATCGACACGCCCGAGGCCGCCGGACCCCGACAGTGGCTCCGGTGGTTTCGGGCGATGTGGTCCAGCCGCAGGTTGTCGCGGAACGCCGGGATCAGGTTCAACCGCCGTGCGTACGCCCACAGATGCGGGTGCGCCGCGAGCCGGTGCACGTCCTCGGCGTCCAAGTGCCGCTTGTGCACCGCGTCCAGGTGCACGAGCGTGGTCCACAACTGCACGTCCGCCGCGGTGAGCCGGTCACCCAGCAGAAACGGCCGTAC
This sequence comes from Embleya sp. NPDC025285, assembly GCF_055558835.1. NCBI lineage: Bacteria > Bacillati > Actinomycetota > Actinomycetes > Kitasatosporales > Streptomycetaceae > Embleya > Embleya sp. NPDC025285. Next base: position 8,117 of record NZ_JBVHLU010000110.1, on the reverse strand, counting down.
CGCGAGCCGGCGTTCGGCCACCGCCAGGGTGGCCAGCACAGTGCCCATCGCCTCGGCCCGACGTGATCCCGCCGGTGCCCGCCCGGCCCGCTGCGCGGCGTCGGTGACGTCCTCCTCGAACAGCGTGTCCAGCGCGCACATCTCCTCGCGCCGCTCCGCCGGATACAACTCGGGCCCGCCGTCGAAGCCGGTGGCCAGGTCGCGCAGGATGTGCGGCGCGTGGTTGCTGACCACCCGTCCGCTCCACCGGTCCCACAACACCGGTACCGTCACCGGCCCGTCGTAGTGGTACTCGGTCGCCTCGTACGCCTCACGCAGGAACGCGAACCCGCCCACCGGGTCCAGGCCGTGCCCGTCCCCGTCCCGAAACGCCCAGCCACGCCCGTCGCGGACCGGGTCCACCAGCGAGGTTCCCACGGTCGCGCCCAGGCCCTTGAGGTCGCGCGTGATGGCCACCCGCAACGAACGCGGGCAGGCCAGGCACAGGTAGAGGTGGTAACGATTGGGCTCGGCGCGAAAACCCGCCCCGAGTCGGCCGCGAAAGCGCTGCATCGGCGGGCGGATGCCCTCCAGACCCGGCAGCGGCGATCCGGGGTGGCGGACGCGGTAGCGCCCGTGGGTGCGGAAGTCGATCGGTCCGGCGGCCTTCGGGGATGTCGTGGACATACGGGTCTCCCTCGCGCGGGTCGTGGAGTGTGGCAACGGTCGAGACGGCACGGCACGGCGTGGTCCGACCCGGATGCGGGCGGACCGGTGGCGTGGAACTCAGACCGCGCTACAACTCGCGCTGCACACGCGCAGGAAGTCGATGTGGCGGCGGATCAGAAGGTGAACGGCAATCAGGACCCGCGCCCCGGGCAATCCCGAGCGGGGGCCCGCGTGACACACGCAGTCGTCCATGACTCGTGATTATTCGCGCTCGAGACAGCCCCCCGCAAGAGCCCCGCACCGATCGCCGCCACATCGGGACCCACCCCCTCGGCACCACCCGCGCCCGACCCCGCCCCGGGGGCCGGACGGGCGTCCAGGAACACCGCCCCGGCCCACGCGCGACCCGCCCCGGGATCCCGAACGGGCGTCCACGCGCACACCCGCCGGGCCCATGCGCGACCGACCCCGGGATCCCGAACGGGCGTCCACGCACACCCGCCGGGCCCAAGCCCGACCCGCCCAAACCCCACCGAGCCCCAACCCCCACCCCCTTCCCCCGCGTTCAGGCAGCCCGATCCCACACCCGCGAAGGAATCGCCGCACGCAACGCCGGTGCCACCTCGCCCGCGAACAGCTCAAGCACCGCCCGCCGTTCCGCGCGATCGAGCCCCTCCGTCCCGATCGCCTGCACCTGATGCCCGTAAGCCGCGTGGTAGCGGCCGATCTTGTCCACGATCTGCGCCGGACTGCCCACCAGAGCGGGCCCGTTCGCCACGTTGTCCTCCAACGACGTGAACGGCGAACGATTGTGCTGCGCCGCCGCCGACCTGGCGAACGCGTCGTAGTAGGGCCGATAGCGCGCCAGCGCCTCCTGCGACGTGGACGCCACATAGCAGCCGCCCGCGCCCGACCCGACCACCGCGTCCGCCGGATCACGCCCGTACGCCGCCCAGCGCTCGCGATAGTGGTCGATCAGGTCGGCGTACTTGGCCATCGGATGGAAGCCGTTCGCGGTGAACAGCGGATCCCCCCACTTGGCCGCCAACTCGGTGGACGCGCGGCTCGTCGCGCTGCCGTGCCAAATCACCGGTGCCCGCCCGTCCGCACGCGGGAACGGCCGCGGATAGGTGGTGACCTCATGCAGCGGACTGCGAAAGCGCCCGGACCAGGTGACCTTCTCCTCGCTCCACAACCTGCGCAACAGCTCGAACTTCTCCTCCTGAAGCTCCCACTGATCGTCCTCCACCAACCCGAACAGCGGGAAATGGCGAGGGTCGTTGCCCTTGCCGACCATCAGATCCAGCCGACCCCGGGACAACTGGTCCAGCGTCGCGTAGTCTTCGGCCACCCGCACCGGATCCAACACGCTGATCACGGTCAGCGTGGTCAACAGCCGGATCCGCGACGTACGCTGCGCCACCGCCGCCAGGATCACCGGCGGCGCCGAGGACAGGAACGGCTCACCGTGCCGCTCACCCACCCCGAACGCGTCGAAGCCCAACTCCTCGGCCAGTGCCGCCGTCTCGACCAACTCCGCCAACTGCTCGTGCGCCGGAGCCCGATGCCCGGTGAGCGGATGCGGCGCGTTGGCGCCCAACGTGAACACGGCGAACCTCATGACACCGCTCCCAACGGCTGCGGGCGCCGACGCCCGGGAATGGCCGCGATCAACTCGCGGGTGTACGCGTGCGTGGGCGCCGACAGCACCTGCTCGCACGCGCCCTTCTCGACCAGCCGACCGGCCCGCAACACAGCCACCCGGTCGGCGATCTGGCGCACCACCGCCAAGTCGTGCGAGATGAACAGGTAGCTGATCCCCAACTCGTCCTGGAGCCGGCCCAGCAACTCCAGAATCTGCGCCTGAACCGAGACGTCCAGCGCCGACACCGGCTCGTCGCACACCACCAGATCCGGCTCCAACGCCAACGCCCTGGCGATCGCCACCCGCTGGCGCTGACCGCCGGACAACTCGGCCGGTTTGCGCCGCAGCACGCCCTCGGGCAGCGCCACCTGGTCGATCAACGCCGCCGCCCGGGCCCGCTGCTGCGCACGAGTGCCGACCCGGTACGCGCGCAGCGGCTCCTCGACGATCTCGGAGACGGTGAAGCGCGGATCCAGCGAGGCATACGGGTTCTGGTACACCAACTGCATCCGCCTGCGCAGCGCGCGCAACTCGCCGCGCCCGGGCCGGGTCACCTCCCGCCCCTCGATCAGGACCCGACCCGCCGTCGGCGTCTCCAGGCCCAGGATCATCCGCACCGTGGTCGACTTGCCCGAACCCGACTCGCCCACCAGCGCCAGCGTCTCGCCCCGACGCACCGTGAACGACACGTCGTCCACCGCGCGCAGAGTACGCGCGCCCTCCTTGGTCCGGGGCAGCGCGAACTCCTTGACCAAGCCGGTCACGGTCAGCAACGGCTCCGCCCGCGGCACCGGTTCGCGCACCGGACGAGGCCGGGCCCGACGGGTGGTCAGGCTCGGCGCCGCCGCGATCAGCTGCCGGGTGTACGGGTGTTCGGGATCGGTCAGGATCCGCGCCGCGGGCCCCTGCTCGACCACCGTGCCCTGGGACATCACCACCACCCGCTGCGCGCGGTCGGCGGCCACCCCCAGATCGTGGGTGATCAGCAGCATCGCCGTACCGTGCGCGTGGGTGAGTTCGTCGATGTGGTCCAGGATCCGCCGCTGCACGGTGACGTCCAGCGCGCTGGTGGGCTCGTCGGCGATGACCAGCCGGGGCCGGCAGGCCAGCGCGATCGCGATCAGCACCCGCTGGCACATGCCACCGGACAACTCGTGCGGGAACTGCCGTGCCCGCACCTCAGGTTCGGGCAGGCCCGCCTCGCCGAGCGCGGCCACCGCGCGCTGCGCCGCCTCCTTGCCGCTCGCCAGACCGTGCACGATCAGCGCCTCGGCGACCTGATCGCCGATCCGCCGCACCGGGTTGAGCGAGAGCATCGGGTCCTGCGGGATGAACCCGATCGATCGCCCGCGCACCCTCCGCAGTTCGCGCTCGCGCAGCGTCAACAGGTCACGGCCCTCGAACAACACCCGACCCCCGCCGACCCGGCCGCCGGCCGGCAACAACCCCACGATCGCGTGCGCGGTGGTGCTCTTGCCCGAACCCGACTCGCCCACCACCGCGACCACCTCACCGGGCGCCACGCTCAGGTCGGCGGCGGTCACCGCGTCCACCGGGCCGCGGGAGGTGCGGTAGGACACCCGCAGCCCCCGGATCTCCAACAGCGGGTCCACCGAGGTCGCCACCACCGACAACGCGGCCTGCGCCCGTCCCACTCCCGCGACTTCGGACTCCCGCACGGGGGAATCGCCGGCGAGCCCCTTGCTCGTCTCCCTCATCGGTCCTGCCTCCGTTCTCCGTCCAAGGCCCGCGAGATGCGGTTCGCGGACAACACCGTCGCCGCGATCACCAGCCCGGGAAATGTGGTCAACCACCACGCCGTGGCCACGAAGTTGCGCCCATCGGCCACCAACACGCCCCACTCCGGGGTCGGCGGCGGCGCACCGAAGCCCAGAAAGCTCAGCGCCGACACGGACAGGATCGCGATGCCGAACTCCAACGCGGCCATCACCAGCACCGGCCCGGACGCGTTCGGCAACACATGCCGGGCCAGCACCGTGCCCGAACGCACCCCGCTCGCCCGCGCCGCCTCCACGTACACCGACGAACGCACCCGCAACACCTCGGCCCGCATCACCCGGGCGAAGCCCGCGACACTGGCCACACCCACCGCGATCGCCACCTTCGTGGTGCCGAAGCCCAACGCGCCGACCAGCGCCAGCGACAACAACAGACGCGGGATCGCCTGCAACACGTCGACCACCCGCATCACCACGTCGTCCAACCACCCGCCGAAGAACCCGGACAACAAGCCGAGCCCCCCGCCCACCACCAGCGCCACCAGCACCGCCACGAACGTGGCCCGCAGCGACAACGAACTGGCGTACACGACCCGGGTGAACAGGTCGCGCCCGAGCTGATCGGTACCGAACAAGTGCTCCGCGCTCGGCCCCCGCAACTTGTCCCGGGGCGTGCCCACCAACGGGTCCCCGTCGGTGAACAACCCCGGGAACAGCGCCGCGAGCAGCACCAGCACGAACACCACCAGCGACAACGTCAACCCGGGACGGCGCAGCACGAACCGCGCGTGCCCGCGCGCCGCGGGCAGCACCCCCGTCGGGAAAGCCACGGCCATCGTCACACCGTCCTTCCCACACGCGGATCCAGCACCGGATACAGCAGATCCACCACCAGCGCGACGGTGACGAACACCACCGCCGCGAGCAGCACCACCCCCTGCACCATCGCCAGATCCTGGGTGTCCACCGCCGCCGCGGTCAGCCGGCCCACCCCGGCCCGGGAGAACACCGTCTCCACCACCACCGACTCCACCAGCACGTTCCCCGTCACCACCGCCGCCAGCGTCAACGCCGGCAGCGACGCGTTGCGCAACGCGTGCCGCAGATGGATCCGCAGCCGGCCCGCCCCCTTGGCCCGCGCGGTCTGCACGTACGGCTCCTCCAGCGCCGTGGTCATGCTCTTCGCCAACACCTGCGCGACCATCGCGCCGGCCGGCAGCGCCAGCGTGATCGCCGGCAACACCAGGCTCTCGAAGCCGTCGTTGCCCAGCGCCGGCAGCATCCCCCACTGGAAGGACACCACCTGCACCAGCAGCAACCCCACCCAAAAGCCCGGCATCGAGATTCCGATCGCCGGCAACGACAACAACACCTGACGCAGCGCCCGCAACCGGGTGAACGTCGCCGCCAGCGCCAACGCGCCACCACCGAACACCGCCAGCGCCATCGCGAACCCGGTCAACGCCAGGGTCTGCGGCAACGCGTCCGCGATCGTGCGCGCCACCGGCGCCCCGGTCTGCGCCGAGGTGCCCAGATCCCCGGTGAGCGCGTCGCCCAACGCGTGCCCGTACTGCACGTAGAGGGGATCGTCCAGGCCGTGCGCCGCGCGTACCGCGTCGATCTGCGCCTGCGTCGCGGTGCCCTCCAGACCACCCAGCTTGATCGACAACGAATCGCCCGGCAGCAGATACAGCACCACGAACGAGACGGTGAACGCCGCCCACAACACCACCACCGCCTGGAGCACGCGGCGCGCCAGATACCCGCGCATCAGCTGCTCACCCACGTGTCGTGGAACTGCAGGCGCGAGGACGCCTCGAAGCCGAGCCCGTGCACCTTCGGGCCCAGCCCGTGCACCTGGGACAACTCGAACAGCGGGATCACGTACGCGCGCTCGGCGACGATGCGCTGCGCCTGGGCGACCTTGGCGTCGCGCTGCGCGGGGTTCAGGTTCTGCGCCTGGTCGTCCAGCACGACGTCCAGCTCGCCCGAGGCGATCTTGAGCCGGTTGACCGTCTTGGTACCGAACAGCGTGCGCAGGATGTCCGGATCCGCGCGGGTGACGTTGTAGTACGCGAAGTCGTAGTCGCCCGCGCTCTGCACCTGGTTCTGCTCACCGGCGGCCAGCTTGCGCAGCCGCAGGTCCACGCCGACCTTGCGCAACTCCTGCTGGACCAGCTCCAGGACGGACTGGCTCGCGTTGAACAGCGGCGCGAAGATCACATCCACGCTCAGCCGACGCCCGTCCTTGGCCCGTATGCCGTCCGAGCCGGTCTTCCAGCCCGCCTCCTCCAACAGTCGCTTGGCACCCTCGGGGTCGTACGCCAGCTCCGCGGACAGGTCGACGTAGCCGGGGGTGACCGAGGCCAGCGGCGAGGTCGCCGCCTTGTACTTGGGGGTGAGCACGGTCTGCGCCAGCTCGGGCCGGTTCACCGCCTTCTGGATCGCCCGCCGCACCGCCTCCTCGGACAGGATCGGCCGGGAGACGTTGGCCTGGAGGTTGAACACGACGCCCGGGTTGGGCCGGGTCAGCACGGTGTACCCGGAGGCGAACCGTGCCTCGTCCTGCGGCTGCACGTCGCTGATCGCGTCCACCTGGCCGGACTCCAGGCTGCCCGCCCGCACGCCGGACTCCGGCACGATCTTGAACACGAGCCGGTCCAGGTACGCCTCGCCCTGGTGGGCGAACAGCGACGAGCCCCACCCGTACCCGGTCCGCTTGGCCAACTCCACGCTCTGGTTCGGCTTGTAGGAGCGCAGCGTGAACGGGCCGGAGCCGACCAGGTCGCCCTGGCAGCGCTGCTCCGGGGTCTTGGCCAGTGTGGCGGGGGAGAGCAGGCCCAGCGACATGGTCGAGGTGGCCTGGAGGAACTGGGCGCTGGGCGCCGAGAATTCGACCCGCACGGTGGTGGGGTCGAGCACGGTGGTGCCCTGGTACCCGGTCAGGTAGCTGCTCGCGATGGTGGCCTTGGCGCCCAGCGCGACCACGCCGTCGAGGTTGGCCTTGACCGCGGCGCCGTCCAGCGGCGCGCCGTCCGCGAAGGTGACGCCCGGGCGCAGGTGGAAGGTGAAGCGGGTGGCCTGCGGGTCCACCTCCCACGAGGTGGCCAGCCACGGCTTGATCTCGCCGGTCTTGCCCTCCTGGTCGGTCAGCGAGTCGACGATCTGGCGGCCCACGTTCAGGCTCGCGTTCGCGCCGAACTGCTGCGGGTCCAGGCACGTGGGATCGGCGGCCAGCGCGAAGGTGAGCGTGCCGCCGGCCCGCGGCGGGCCGACCTCCGCGGTGTTCGCGGCCTGGTCGCCGCCGTTGTCGCAGGCACCGGCCAGCAGCGCGAGGGCGACCGCGGCGGCACCGGCTTCGGCGACGCGACGCAGTCTTCGAGAGGGAGGGGAGGCGGTGAATGCCGAAATGCGCATGGGAATCTCCGGGCATGGCGAATTCACGCGGCGGCGCGCGTGATTTCGGGCAGGGATATTCCTCGATTCGCGCGAGCGCGCGGCATCGGACGCGAACGCGTCAGGAAACGCGCCGGTGCGGGACGCGGCGAATCGAGGAGGAGGTCGTGGAACGGCGGGCGGACGGCCCGGCGGCGATCACAAGGATCGTCGGCGGGCGTCCGGCGGCGGAGCAGCCCGGTCCGCGGGGATCAGCGGGTGCGACAGGCCGAGCTGTGCACGCGACCGAAATCGACATGCCGGCGGGTGCACAGGGGAGTTCGCGGACGGCGCACGGCCGCGCCGCAGGGCGCGACGGCCTCGACACGCCGGGAGGAGACCCCGGGCGTGGAGGCGGTGACCGACACCACGAGCGTCATGACGTCCTTCGACAGGAATGGATCGATATCTGCGACTGCGTGAGCCTATCGAGTCATCCGGCGATACAACAAGTGGCTATTCCGCTTTTCGGTCGGGGCCGGCCGGAAAGTCCGGTCCCGGGCGGGCGCGGGAAATGCGTTGCCGGGGGGGGGGGGGGGGCCCCCCCGCACCCCCCCCCCGACCCCCCCCCACACACCCCCCCCACCCACCCGGAGAAAGAAGGTCAAGCGGGCTCACCCCCCCTCCCCCCTTTATCTCGCCAAATCCCC
>NZ_JBVHLU010000109.1:0-34191 GCF_055558835.1 Embleya sp. NPDC025285 | reverse complement strand
TTGACGGCGCCGAACGGTCCGTCGCAGCAGCGGGTGATTCGGCGGGCGTTGGCGTCCGCGCGGTTGTCGGCGGATCTGATCGACGTGGTGGAGGCGCATGGCACCGGTACGACGCTCGGTGATCCGATCGAGGCTCAGGCGCTGTTGGCGACCTACGGTCGGGAGCGGCCGGCGGATCGGCCGTTGTGGCTGGGATCGATCAAGTCGAACATCGGCCACACCCAGGCGGCGGCGGGCGTCGGCGGCGTCATCAAGACGGTGATGGCACTGCGCCGAGGCATCCTGCCGCCCACTCTCCACGTGGACGAGCCGACCCCGCACGTGGACTGGGCCGCGGGCACGGTGCGCCTGTTGACCGAGGCGCGGGACTGGCCGCGGACCGGCCGGCCGCGTCGCGCCGGGGTGTCGTCCTTCGGGATCAGCGGCACCAACGCCCACGTGATCCTGGAACAGTCTCCGGACGACACGTTCCCCGCGACCCTCGTCGCACCCCCGACCGCCGTAGCCGTCGAGCCCGACGGCTCTGCCGACCTCGCGGACGACCCCGCGCGGAAGCTCGTCGAGGGCGACCGTGCGCAGACCGGGCCGCTGCCGTGGCTGATCACCGCGAGGAACGCTCGGGGGCTGCGAGAGCAGGCGGCCCGGCTGCGTGAGCACGTACGTACCCGCCCGGACCTGGCGTCGGCCGACGTCGCGCATTCGCTGCTCACCTCGCGCACCCTGTTCGACCACCGAGGCGTGGTGCTGGCCGACGACCGGGACGCGTACCTCGTGGGCCTCGAAGCCATCGCCGAGGGGAAGAGTGCCGCCGGTGTCGTCACGGGCGTCGCACGCGATCCCGGGAAACCGGTGTTCGTCTTCCCCGGCCAGGGCGCCCAATGGGAGGGCATGGGAGCGGACCTGTGCCGCGACTCGGCGGTCTTTCGCGAGCGGCTGCACGAGTGCGCCGAAGCGCTCGCGCCGCACGTCGACTTCTCGCTCGTGGACGTCGTCCGCGGCGCCGAGGGCGCGGCCTCGTTGGACCGCGTGGATGTGGTCCAGCCCGCGCTGTGGGCCATGATGATCTCGCTCGCCGCCCTGTGGCGCTCGCACGGCATGGAACCCGGCGCCGTGGTGGGCCACTCCCAGGGCGAGATCGCCGCCGCGTGCGTCGCCGGTGCCCTGTCCCTGGAAGACGGGGCGCGAATCGTGGCAAGGCGCTCGCGCCTGGTCGCCGAACGCCTGGCCGGCAGCGGGGGCATGGCGTTCCTCGGCCTTCCGGTGGACCGGGCCCGCGACCGGCTCTCGGCATGGGGAACACGCCTGTCCGTCGCCGCGGTCAACGCCCCCGGGTCCGTCGTGGTCTCGGGCGACGCCGAGGCGCTCGACGAACTCCTGGACGCCGCCGAGCAGGACGGCGTGCGAGCGATTCGCGTCGCGGTGGACTACGCCTCGCACTCGGCCCAGGTCGAGGCACTGGAGGCCGAACTCGTCACGATCCTCGCCGACATCGCCCCGCGGGCGGCCGCGATCCCGTTCTTCTCGACGGTCCTGGGCGGCCCCGTCGACACCTCGGGGCTCGACGCCGCCTATTGGTACCGGAACCTGCGTGAGACGGTCCGCTTCGACCCGACCGTGCGCGAACTCCTGGCGGCCGGGCACCACACCTTCGTGGAGATGAGCCCACACCCGGTGCTCGCGGTGTCCCTGCACGAGATCACGGAAGGCGCCGCGAGCCCCGGGAGCGTCGGCGAAGGCACGGTGTTGACGTCGCTGCGGCGCGACGAAGGACACCTCGGGCGTTTCCTCACCTCCCTCGCGGAGGCGCATGTCCAGGGCGTGCCGGTGGACTGGTCGGCGCACATCGGAGGGCGGGCCCACCTGGTGGACCTGCCGACGTACGCGTTCCAGCGCCGCCGCTACTGGCCCGACGCGCTGCCCGCCGCCGCCCCGGACCGGGAGAGCGACGACAGCGCGACCGCCGTGTTCCGCCGGCGCCTCGCGGAACTGCCCGACAGCGGCAGGGGGAACCTGGTCCTGGAGACGGTTTGCGAGCATGCCGCCGCCGTGCTCAACCGCGGCTCCGCGGCGGACGTCGACATCACCCAGGCGTTCACCGACCTCGGGTTCGTCTCGATGACGGCGATGGAGATGCGCAACCGGCTCGCCACGGCGACCGGTGTCCGCCTCTCCCCGGCGGCGGTGTTCGACCACCCGACGGCCGAGAGGCTGGCCGCGTACCTGCTGGCGCGTCTCACCGGCGCCACCGAGCAGGTCGACGAGCCGGCGACGGCCGCCGTCGCCGAGCCGATCGCGATCGTCGCGATGGGTTGCCGCTACCCCGGTGACGTGGCCTCGCCCGAGCAACTGTGGGACCTGGTCGCCTCGGGACGGGACGCGATCTCCTCCTTCCCGAGCAACCGCGGCTGGGACACGGCGGGTCTGTACGACCCGACCCCGGGCCGCCCGGGCCGCACATACGTCCGCCGGGGCGGTTTCCTGCACGACGCCGACCGGTTCGACCCGCTCCTGTTCGGTATCAGCCCGCGGGAAGCACTGGCGATGGATCCGCAGCAGCGCCTGCTCCTCGAGGTGACATGGGAGGTCCTGGAACGCGCGCGGCTGGCCCCCGACGCCGTCGCCGGCAGCCGCACCGGGGTGTTCGTGGGGGTCAGCGGTCAGGACTACCTACCGTTGCTGACCGCCGATCCCGAGGGCGGCGCCGGCTACCTGATGACCGGTACCTCGACCAGCGTCGCCTCGGGGCGGGTCGCCTACACGTTCGGCCTCGAAGGACCGGCGGTGACCGTCGACACCGCCTGCTCGTCGTCCCTGGTCGCCCTCCACCTGGCCGTCCAGGCGCTCCGCCAGGGCGACTGCACGGCCGCGCTGGTGGGCGGGGCGACGATCCTGTCCACCCCGGGGGCGTTCCTCGAATTCAGCCGCCAGGGTGCACTGGCGCCGAACGGGCGATGCAAGGCGTTCGCCGCGGAGGCGGACGGCACCGGCTGGGGCGAGGGCGTCGGCGTGCTCCTGATCGAACCGTTGTCGGTGGCCCGAAACGCCGGGCACCCGGTCCTCGCCGTGATCCGCGGCACCGCGATCAACCAGGACGGGGCGAGCAACGGCCTGTCGGCACCCAACGGACTCGCCCAGCAGCGCGTGATCCGCCAGGCCCTGGCCCACGCAGGGCTGACCGTACGGGACGTGGACGCCGTGGAGGCCCATGGCACGGGCACCACGCTCGGCGACCCCATCGAGGCGGAGGCTCTCCTGGCCACATACGGGCAGGGCCGGCCGGCCCACGCCCCCCTGTGGCTGGGGTCGCTCAAGTCCAACATCGGCCACACCGCCGCCGCGGCCGGGGTGGGCGGGGTGATCAAGACGGTGATGGCGATGCGCACCGGCGTGTTGCCGCCCACCCTGCACGTGGACGAGCCGACGCCGCACGTCGACTGGACCTCGGGCGCGGTGGAACTGCTCACCGAGGCCCGACCGTGGCCGGATACGGGTCGTGCCCGGCGAGCCGGTGTCTCGTCCTTCGGGATCAGCGGGACCAACGCGCACGTGATCCTGGAGCACGCACCGGACGACGCGGACGCGGTGCGGGAACCCGAACCGACCCCATCGAGCGCGGGGCCGGCGCGGCAGACGTCCGGCGATCGGCATGCGCAAACCCGGCCTCCGGGTTCGCCGCGGCACGCGCCGGACCCGTTCGCCACGCTGCCCGCGGTGCCGTGGGTGTTGTCGGGCGGGACCTCGGACGCGCTGCGTGCGCAGGCCGGCCGGTTGCGCCGGTTCGTTCGCGAGCGCGCGGAACTCGCACCGGTCGACGTCGCGCGTTCCCTGGCGGCGACCCGGGCCGGCCTCGCCCACCGCGCCGTGATCCTCGGCCGGGACCGGGATGCCCTGCTGGTGTCGCTGGCGGAACTGGCCCGGGACGGATCCGCACCGGGGCTGGTCCGGGGCATGGTGCGGGGCCGGGACCGGGTCGCGTTCCTGTTCTCCGGTCCGCCGCGCGAACCGGTGGCGGAACGAGCCGGACTCGTGGAGGAGTTGTCCGCGCGGATCCCGATGTTCGCGTCGGCCCTGGCCGAGGCCGATGCCGCGATCGCGGCACGGCTGGACCGCCCGCAGGGCGAGGTTCCACCGCGGCACGGCGAGACGCCGCAGGATCCGATCCCGGCCCAGGGCGCGCTGTTCGCCGGGGAGGTGGCGCTGTTTCGGCTCCTCGAACACTGGGGGATCGAACCCGGGCTGCTGCTCGGGCGATCCGTCGGTGCGGTCACCGCCGCGCACTGCGCCGGTGTGCTGTCCCTGACCGACGCGGCCGCACTCGTCGTCGCCCTCGGCCGGGCGTCGGAGTGCGCGGCGCAGGCCGACCCGACGGTGTCCGACGACTCGGCGGGGGAGGGCGTGCGACGGGCCGTCAAGGAACTGACCTTCCGCCGGCCGCTGACCCCGCTCGCCTCCGGCCGCACGGGCCGGCCGGTGACGTACGAGGAGTTGTCCTCGTCGGAGTACTGGGTGCGGCTGATTCGGGACGACGGCGCGCCGACCGAGGCCGTGCGCGGGCTCGGGTCGCAAGGGGTGTGCGTCTGCCTTCGGATGGGGGCCGACAACACCTTCGCGGAGCGTGTGGGGCCCGGCGCCGCAGCTCCGACGGACGGTACCGAGGACACGAACGGCACGGGTGGCGCGGACGCCGCGACCGCCGCAGACGCCGCGACCGCCGCGGCCGAGAACGTCACCGTTCTGCCGATGCCCGGGCCGGAATACGACACCGAACTCGGCGCGTTCCTGGGCGCACTGGCCCATCTGCACGTCCGGGGCGTTGCGGTGGGGTGGGACAGGATGCTCGCCGACTGCGGTGCCCGCCTGGTGGACCTGCCCACGTACGCGTTCGGGCGCGAGCGATACTGGCCCGAGGGCGGCGGTCCGACGATGGGCGCGGTCCGGTCCCCGGGCGAGTACGGGTCGGTGCGGCCGGATCGGGGCCGGGAGATCAGGGAGTGCCTGGCGGCCGCGAACGGGGAGGAACGGGCGCGATTGGTCGTCGCGTGGGTTCGTACGCACGTGGCCGCGGTCCTGGGGCTGGCGGACCCGGAGACCGTCGACGCCGATCGGCCGCTGCCCGAGCTGGGGTTCGACTCGCTGACGGCGGTGGACCTGCGCAACCGCCTCGGCGCGGACACCGGCCTGCGCCTGGTGCCCGGCCTCGTCTTCCAATACCCCACGGTCGCCTCCCTGGCCCGACACCTGGTCGAGCGATGGGAGGAAACGGGGCCTGCGGGCGACGAGGACACCGGCGGCGCGGAGCCGGCACGTGCCGGGACGGGCGGGGCCGGGTTCACCCTCGGCCCCCTGTTCGCCCGCGCCGGTGACCTGGGCCGGACCGACGAGTTCGAGGAACTGATGCGACACATCGCCCGGTTCCGTCCCATCTTCGACAACCCCGACGAGCGGTTCCGGCCGGCGCACGTCAGGCTGGCACGCGGCTCCGCGGCCCGCATCGTCTGTTTCCCGACCTTCGCCGTCGGCTCGGGAGCATCCCAGTACGCCCGACTCGCGGCCGCTTCCCGAGGCGAGCACGACGTCTGGGTACTGCCGGTGCCCGGTTTCGGTCCGCACGAGTCGCTGCCCGCATCCGTGGACGTCTTGGCACAACTCCAGGCGGACGGTGTCGTGCGGTGCGCCGACGGCGGTCCCGTGGTCCTCCTCGGCTACTCCGCGGGCGGCTGGATCGCCCACGCCACGGCGGCTGTTCTGGAAGCACGCGGAGCCGGTCCCGACGCCGTCGTCCTCCTGGACAGCCATTGGCCACGCAGCGCGATGCTTCGACACCTCCACGCCCGGATCGAAGCGGCTCGCAGATCCGGAGCATCGGACGAGCCGTGGGCACAGGAGGCCGAGGACGACACCCACCTCACGGCGCTGGCGCACTACACCGGTCTGTTCCAGGCGTGGACCCCCGCGAAGATCGGCGCGCCGACGCTACTCGTACGGGCCGCGGAGGCAGGCTTCGACGACCCGCCGCAGGACTGGCGGCCCCGCTGGCATCTCCCGCACACGGCAGTCGACACGCCCGGAACGCACTTCTCCATCATCCGTGAGCACAGCGGCCCCGTGCTGCGCGCGGTGGGCGACTGGCTCGGCGGTTCGCATCGAGACCACGACAGCCAACCACCCCGAGGCACCCAAGGAGCATGATGACGTCCGACAGCACCAGCGACAACAAGCCGCTCGAACGCCTCGACACCAAGCCGCTCGAACGCGCCCACGACAAGCCGCTCGACCACCTCGACCAGGCCGTCCTCGACGGGCAGGCCGGATACTCGAAACCCTTCCTCAACCTCTATGACCTCGTGGTGTACCGAGGCACCGCACCGCTGTTGTGGCGCTGCCCGCCGACGGTCTCCCGACGCCTGTACGACACCGGCGTGGGTGCGCGCCACATGGACATCGGCGTGGGCAGCGGATACCTGCTCCACCACGCGCGGTTCCCGGTGCCCGACCCGCGGATCACCCTGGTCGACCTCAACCCCAACTCCCTGGCCCACACGGCACATCGCCTGCGCCGCTATCACGTCGCCACGGTGCGCGCGAACGTGCTGGAGCCGCTGCCCGTACCGGACGGCTCGCACGACTCGGTCGGGATCAGCTATCTGCTGCACTGCATCCCGGGAAGTCTGCGGGAGAAGGGAATCGTGCTGGCGCACGCCGCGGCCGTGGTCCGCCCCGGAGGTGTCGTCTTCGGCACCACGGTCCTGTCGGCCGGCGTCCCGGTGTCCCTCGCCGCCCGCAAGGCGATGCGGCTGCTCAACAAGCAGGGGGCGTTCCACAACGACGGCGACACCCTGGACGACCTCCGTGCGCAGCTCGATCGGCACTTCGATCACCACGAACTGTCCGTCCGCGGCTGCGTCGGCATCTTCCGCGGCTGGACGGCCGACTGACCGAGCTGCCACGGACATCCCGCCACCGGCAATAACTCACCATCGCGGCCCTGCTCGCCGCCAGAGACAGGCTCGTCGATCCCTGGAACCACGGGTGCGACGACGACCCGCCTTTCCTCGTGGCTGCCGAAGCATGGCTACCTGCGGTGATGATGGGGGTGTCGGTCACAGCGATCGAGGCACCTGGGGGAGAGGCATTGTTCACGCCGGCGATCTCGGACCGCGGACCGGCCGAGCCGTTGACCCGCGCGGACATCGTGGCGGCGCTGGTCGCGGCGGCTCCGGAGGTTGAGGCACTGCCATATGTACACGTGATCCGCGGCGAGGAACTCGCCGTGGGCCGGCCGCTGGACAGCGAGGAGTACGCGCATTTTGCCACCGAACGGTCGACGCCGGTCCAGGTCGGCGGCCTCACCACAGGGCACTCTCCGTCCCTGGTTGTCTACCGGGAGGAGCTTCATGTGGTCTTGCGCGACAGGAAGGGCCGCATCACCGTCGGTCGACGCGACAACTCCACCCGACGGTGGTCCGTCGGCTTCCAGTCGACCGCCTCCGCAGCCGACTGCGGGCCGGCGGCGGCCGTCCACAACGGCGACATCTTCGTCGTCTATCGGAACCAGGCCGGCGGCGGTACGCAATGGGGCCGCTACGACGGCCGTCGATGGAGCCCCGCAGGGGACCCCACATCGGCGACGGCCCCTCACACCACGACGCGAGCCTCGTCGAACACCGAGGCCAACTCCACGTCCTGTACCGGTGACCGACCGCCCTTCCACGCGGCAACGGGGCCAGGTGATACGTCGTGAGCGATGGATCGATCCGACGGGTGGGCCCATGCCGAGGTTCGCGTACGAACTGCGCGAATCGAAGCAGGAGTTCGACGCACTTCTTGGTCCCTCTGGATACCGTGCCTGCCGAGCGCGTCGATCCGAGGGGCGAGTTCCTGTCCGAGTGCCGCGCGGTGTCAATGGTCTTCGAGTCCTCCACGCGGGCGGGCTGATCAGCCGGTAGGCGTCGGCTGGAGACCGGTGATCACGACCTCGGCGCTCGTTGACGCGGACCTCTGAAGTGGGCTGTGGCGGAGTTCCCGGATGCTGTTGACAAAACGTCAGTCCGGGAGCAGTCGCGGAACCCCATTCACCGGTGAGTACGCTCGTCCCCGACCGGGGCCTCCTGCTTCTTGCTTCGTCGCGTCACGAGTGGCCGCCGCGCCTCGTCCGCTGGTCCATGTGTGCCACGGGTGGACGACGCAAGGGGGCCGGGAGGTTCGCTGTTCCGGTGATGTCCGGCGTGCCGGGCCGTCCATTGCTCACCCCCAGGATTCGGCTGGGGCTTCGTGGGCGGTCCGGATTCCACCCCGGATGCGCCGTCGGACACGGTCCACGCCAACGCCCTGCG
Organism: Embleya sp. NPDC025285; assembly: GCF_055558835.1. NCBI lineage: Bacteria > Bacillati > Actinomycetota > Actinomycetes > Kitasatosporales > Streptomycetaceae > Embleya > Embleya sp. NPDC025285. The sequence continues at coordinate 25,858 of NZ_JBVHLU010000109.1, read as the reverse complement.
GCCCCTGGGCATGCGCGACTCGGCGGCGCGGATCACACACGAGGATATCGCCGAACTCGCCACCGGGTACCGGTTCCTGCGCGACGACCGGCCGCCGCTGCCGTCGGCCCCGCTCGCGCCGGCCGGCTTCTTCGAGTATTCGGCGGCCGATGGGAACGTGCTGGCAACCGCTTCCGACCTGGGCCTGTTCGCCCGCATGCTGCTGGGCCGGGGCACCCTGGACGGCACCCGGATCATCGGGCCGGAGAGTTTCCGACAGATCGTCACGGTGCCCGCCGACACGGTCGGTTGCGGCTACGCGCTCGGCGTGGACGTGGAAGTGATCGACGGCCGCACCTGGCTGACGCACACCGGGGGGATGGTCGGATACCGCTCGTACCTCGCCGTCGACACCGACGGCGGGCACGGTGTCGCCGTGCTGACCAACGCACCCGGCGAGTGCCAGATCATCGACCGCTTCGCCCGCCATGTGCTCGCCGTCGTCCAGGGAGCCCCGGCGGACCCGGCGCTGTTCGACCCGGACCGGATCCCCGACGCCCAGCGCTATGTCGGGATCCACGGAACGACGCCGCGTCGGATCCGCGTCGAGGCCACGGGGGACGACCGTCTCTCGCTCATCTCGGACGAGGTGACCGGCAGGCTGTACGACGCGGGGGACGGGCGGCTGGTGTGCGATCACCCAGGATGGTCCGCCTACCACCACTCTCTGGACGGACGCTGGCTCTACGGACCCGAGTCACTGGGCCCCAGCCACTCCGCGCCGACCGCTCCTCCGCACGCACTCGCAGGTCACTACCGGAGCTACACCCCCTGGTATCCCAGCTTCGGCATCGTGCAGCGGGCGGGACGACTGCACATGATCGCCGCGACCGGCGTGGAAGCGCCGTGCGACGAACCGGAACTCGTCCCGCTCGACGACGGGACGTTCCGCGTCGGAGCCGACCCCCGGCTGCCGGAGCGCCTGACGCCCGGCCCCGCCCTGGACGGCGCGGTGCTCTGGGTCGACCTGGACGGGTGCCGCTACACGCGCTCGTTCCGGGATCAGCCGGAGCCCTGAGAAGCGCCCGTCCGCAGCTCGCGCACCCGGAGTTGGAGGTGCGCGAGCAGCATGGCGTCGGCATCGGCGAAGTCCAGTCCGGAGACCTCGCGGATACGGCGCAGCCGGTAGCGCATGGTGTTGGGGTGTATGTGCAGGGCCTCCGCCGCGGTGTCGGTGGCTCCCGCGGCGGCGAGGTAGGCGGCCAGGGTCGCCGCCAGCGGACCGTCCGGGCCCTCTTCCCGGCGCAGCCGGCGCAGCGCTCCGCCGGCGTCCGGCAGGCCGAGCGCCTCGGTCGCGTCGGCGAGGTGCAGCAACAACACCGCCAGCGCCATGTCCTCCACGGCGCGCACGGCCGGTCCGCGGACGGCCGGGTGCCGCAGCGCCCGCAGCGCGGCGTCCGCCTGCGCCCGCACGGCGGCGATCCGGCCCATTGATTCGGCCGGGCCGCCGACGGCGACCACGTAGTCGCCGGCCAGTGGGGTCCGCGCGAGGAAGTCGCGGGCCAGGGCGACGGCCGACTGCAGGGCCGTGGCGTGTCCCGCAGGCCAGGCGGCCAGTACGTACACCACTCCGGTGCCCGCCACCAGGGCTGAACGGGGGTGCACGGCCGCCAGGAAGTACTCCAGCGTGTCCGCGAACCGGCGCAGCCCGGCGGCGTCCAGCGCGTCGGAGCCCGTGCTCCCGGCCGGTCGCGGGGCCGCGGCCAGGACGCAGACCGGGCCGGAGCCCAGCTGCAGCCGGCTCGCCTCCACCGGGTCGGCCGCCCCGCCGAGTACCGCGGCGGCCAACTCGCCGCGCTGGCGGCGGGCATAGCTGGTCTCCGTGCGCAGGCCGACCAGCTGCAGCGCGACCACGGGCGCGAATTCGCGCAGCCGGGCGGTGGCCGCCTCGTCGAGCGGCCCGGTGACGGCGGCCCAGATGTAGCCGACGACGTCCGAACCGGCCCGGACCGCGATCGCCAGCCTTGCCAGTTGATCCGCCCCGGTCGCCTCCATGTACACCGGTTCGGTGCCGGCATGGAGCCGCTCGAACTCCTGACGCTCGCGCTGTTCGGCGAGCGTCCGCTGGTGCACGGCCCGTCCCAGGATGGTCTCGATCCGCTCGGAGTCGGTCCGGTCCTGCCCCTCCGACCAGGCGACCAGCGCGGAGAAGCGGTCCTCGATGGTGACCGGGGCGCCGACGGCCTCGTAGACCGCGTTCGCCAGGGCGAACAGCTCCGCGCCGCTGCCGGCGGAGCGCACGCGCGTCCGCGCGTACTCGAGCAGCTGCTCACGGACGGTCGTCGCCACGTGCATCCAGGAGGCGTCCCGGTTGACCTCGATGATCGCGTGCTTGGCGTCGGCCGACGGCGGCACCGGGGCCTTCACCGCCAGCACCTCCGCGCCGGCCTGCCGCATGGCCGCGGTCAGCTCGCGCAGCTCGGCCTCCGTGGTCACGCCGACCCCGAGCACCACGCACCCGGGTCCGAGCTGTGCCGGCGCACCCGGGGCATGGATGGCGATGTCGGTGAGCGGCCCGCCGCTGCCGGTCCCCTCCTGGACCAAGCGCAGCAGCGCCGGGCCGATGTTGTCCACGAGCTGACGGACGGGCAGGTGGCCCCGAGCGCCGGACTCCCGCATGGTGCACCCCCGACTCGATGGACTGTTGTGGGCGTCAAGATTGGGCGACCTGCATTGACGATGTCAACGATGATCCGCCGTGACCGAAGCGGGAGCATGGCAGGAGAGCGGGACGGATCAGTGGCACAAGGAGCGCGGATGGCAACGGTGCAGACGCAGGCAGACCGAGAACTGTTGGGGCTGTTCCCGCCCGGGACCACCCGGGACGGGAACGGCGGACTGGCGATCGGCGGCGTACCGGCGGCCGAACTCGCCGAGTCCTACGGCACTCCCGCGCTGATCCTCGACGAGGCGTCGGTCCGCGCCCGCGCCCGCCAATACGCCGACGGCCTGGCCGCCCGTTGGCCGAACTCCCGCGCCGTCTTCGCCTCCAAGGCCTTCCCCTGTACCGCCGTCATCCGGCTGCTCGTGGAGGAGGGCCTCGACATCGACGTGGCCGGCGAGGGCGAGCTGACCCTCGCCCTCGCCGCAGGCGCGGACCCGGCCGGCCTGGTCGTCCACGGCAACGCCAAGACCGAGGAGGAGTTGCGCCTCGCCGTCGAGGCCGGCGCCGGGACGGTCGTCGTCGACAACTTCGACGACATCGACCGGCTGGAGAAGATCCTCGCCGGCACCGCGGCGGAGCAGGGAGTGCTGGTCCGGGTCACCCCCGGCATCCGCCCCGATACCCACGAGGCCGTGTCCACCGGCCAGAACGGCTCCAAGTTCGGTCTGCCCCTGCCGCAGGCCCGGGCGGCGATCGCGCGGCTGCGCGGCAGCGACCGGCTGCGGCTGGACGGCGTCCACGTGCACGTCGGGTCGCAGATCCTCGACCTCGCGCCCTTCGCGCAGGCCGTCGAGGCGGTCGCCGAACTCGGCGAATTCGCCGTCTACGACCTGGGCGGCGGGCTCGGCTCCCGCTACACGTACGCGGACCGACCGCCCACGGTGGAGGCGTACCTCGACGCCGTCACCGACGCCGCCCGACGCGTGCTGCCCGCCGACGCCCGCATCCTCATCGAGCCGGGCCGCTCGATGGTCGCCGAGTCCGGCGTCTCGCTGTACCGGGTCGTCTCCGTCAAGCGCGGCGGAGGCCACACCTTCGTCGCCGTCGACGGCGGCATGGGCGACAACCTCGAAGTCTCCCTGTACCAGCAGCGCTTCGAGGCCGCCGTCGCCGGCCGCCCGACAGGCGAGGGTGAGCTGTGCCGCCTGGTGGGCCGGCACTGCGAGTCCGGCGACACCCTCAGCGCCGGCGTCCCGCTGGCGGACCCGCGCGTCGGGGACCTGATCGCCGTGCCGGTCACCGGCGCCTACACCTATGCGCTGAGCAACAACTACAACGGCGCGCGCCGCCCGCCGGTGGTCTTCGTCCGCGACGGCGCACACCGCGCCGTGGTGCGCCGCGAGACCTACGCCGACCTGATGCGCCGGGACCTGCCGTAGCGGCGCAGCCGGCCGAGCCGGGCCGTTCCGGCCACCGGCCACCCGTGCGCCGGTAGTCCGCCCGTCGGCCGCCTCGTCATGGTGTGGTGATGCCGAACGCGGTGAACAGGTCCTGGAAGAATCGCAGGACGTGCCGCTCGGGGAGCTGCTGGAGACGCTCTGGGTGTTGCGCGACGCATGGACCTGTTCCCGGGCCCGGAATGGACCTGTTCCCGGGCCCGGACACGAATCGGGCGCGCGAGGGATGCCGGCGTCGGTGCCGCCGTGGGCGGTCACCGCGCGGCCGGGGGCGTGGTCGACGACCACGGTCGCGTGCTCGACCAGCGGGGCGATCGCCCCGCCGACGGCCGCGGCGTAGCTCGCCTGTCCGAACGCCAACGGTTGGTGGCCCGCCGCGTGGTGCGGGGGCGTGTGCCGATGCACGGTCTCCACGCCCGTGTCCAACGAACGCACTCGCTCCGGGTCCCGCGGCAGCTCACGCCTCGGTTGCGGCGCGCACCTGCCGGTCGGGCCCGGCGCGGGCGGTCGGCTGCCGGGCCGGAAGGGTGCGGCGGCCCGGACGCCTCGGGGGACGTCCGGCGCCGCCGGGGTGCGGGAAGGCCACGCGCCGGTGGGGGAGTGGAGCACGCGGGGCCGTGCGGCGTCCGGACCGAGGTCCGTGCCGCCGTACGCTCAACGACGCGGCACACGACCCGGTGGCAGCGATGCGCGGCTTCATCAGTGGGTGGTACCCGCGACCGCGGAGTTGCGGCATGTGTGATTCGGTCTGCGGCTGTTGTCGGACCGCTGCCGCGGGCGCCGGCCGAGCTTTACCGCTTGGCCGACGGCTGCCACAAGCACGCGCTGGGGGTGGACGAGATCATCCGGAGTCCGGACAGGCCGCAGGTGGAAGTGGCGACCGGGCGCCTGAGGTTCGGGTGGGGATGGGTGCCGGGTCGTGCGGTGGCTCGCCCCTTGGGTGACAGGCGTTCATTCGTCGCCGGGCGCGTCGACGAACTCGGCGCCGATTTCCGCCAACCGCTCGGCCGCGTAGGACGCGTCGAGCAGCGCCTCGGGGGTGTGGACACCCGGCGGTACGGCTTCGCCGCGCAGCCCGAGCAGTCGCTCGACACCGAGGGCGATGCCCAGCGCGGTCAGCGGTCGCTGCCCTTCCGGATGGACGAGGTAGCGGTGCAGGCTGCGTGGTTGCCCTCCTGGGCCGGTCCCTTCGACGTCGATCCGGACCTCGACGGAGGCGGGGCCGCCGCGTCGCCGACCCGCGGACTCACCGACGGCGAAGTCGAAGCGGACGTTCGGCGCTCCCGTCGCCAGGGCAAGACTCGGCACGTCGAGGATGGCGATGCTCTGGCCGGGCACGAGAATCCCGTCGGTACTTGGCACATCCGTCCGTGCATCGGGCTCGGCGACCCACGTGAACACGCCGTCACGGCGTACCAGTGCGGCCGAGGTCGCGGTGGCCCATCGCTCCAGATCCGCCAGCCCCGCCGGGCCGCCGGCATCCGACTCGTCCAGGACGGCGCCGATCCGGATCGTGTCGATCCGTTCGAACTCCCTGGTGGCGTACAGCGTCGCCAGAACACCGATTCCCGCGCAGAAGTGACTCGCCACCAAGACCGGTGGACCGCTCGGCCGTTGGGCGCTCGCGACGATCTCCGGTGCGATGTCCACCAGGCCGCTGGAGATGCTCAGGTAGGGCAACCCGCGCTCCTGCGCGTACCGCAGCCCCTGCAACCGGTTGTCCCACAGCGCGGCGACGACCGCCAGATACTCTCCGTCGGCCGGGAGGCCCAGATCCGCGCGCCGCAGGTCGACGGTCGCGGCTGTGGCCGCGCCGAGTTCGTCGGCGGCCCGCTGCGCACGGCCGATGTCGCGGCCCGCGATCGTCAGGGGCAGTTCCGGGTGCCATCGGCGCAGCACGGCGGCGGCGCCCGCACCCGCCTGCCCCGAACCGCCCAGGATCAGAACCGAGTTGGGCTGTCCCATGGTGAGTCTCCTTCGCAATCACTAACCTACATTTTGTAACCTACGTTTTGTAACATAGTCTGGGGGCGACAGCAAGGGAGGAACATGGCGACCACACCGACCCGCCTGTCCAAGCCGGCCAGGCGGGAGCAGTTGCTCGACACCGCCGTGGCGATCGTGCGCGCCCAGGGCGCCGACGGGCTCACGCTGGTCACCCTCGCCGAGGCTGCGGGCGTCAGCAGGCCGATCGTGTACGACCACTTCGGCACCCGCCCCGGCCTGCTGCTCGCGCTCTACCGGCGCCTCGACGAACGCCACCGGGCCTCGGTTATCCAGGCATTGCAAGGCGCCGCGCCCGCCGCGGAGGAGGTCGCCCGCGTCATCAGCGCCGCGTACTTCGCCTGCGCCACCGACATGCCGGAGCTCAACGCCGTTTCCGCGGCGTTGAAGGGCAATCCGGACATGGAGGCGGGCAGACAGGAGATGACCGACAGCTATGCGGACCTGATGGCCGCCGCGCTGCGGCCGTACGCGCACCTTGAGCCCGACGCCCTTCGGCTGTGCTGTGCCGGCGTGCTGGGTGCGGCCGAGGCGCTCGCCGCCGAACTGAACCGCGGGCGAGCGTCCGTGGATGATGTGGTCGACGCGCTGACCGGTCTGGTCCTGGGCGGACTTCATCAAACCAGGGGCGGCAGGCGTCACAAGGGCGTTTCGCGGACTTCGGCGCGACATGGATAGCAGTGCGCGCGCACGCCCCCACCCCGCGCGCATGAATCGGTCACCACCGGTCCCGGAACACCACTTGCACACCGCGTCGGCGCTCACCGGGTCCGGCCGGGCTCTCCACACGCGCACGTGGACATGCAAATCCCCTTGCCACACGGTGGCATCGGGGGCACCGAGGTGGTGGCGCCCGGCGCGGGGAGACCCTACGCTGACGGGCTCAAGTTCGGTTCTTCGCCGGCTGGGGATTCCCCATCCTGGCATCGAGGTGGACGGCGGTCGCGATGCTCGACCCTCCCGGGCGGTTGCTGCTGAACGGCCGAGGCGCGCGGGAACAGGCCCTCTTCGACCGCGCGTTCCGGGACGAATTGGTCCCGCGTTTCCTGCCCGAGGTCGCGGGTCCCGGTGTCGCACGGCCCCAGACGTGGTTCCTGATCGGGCAACCGGGCGCGGGCAAGACCACCCTGGCCGAAGAGATCGCCGCGCGTCTGGACGCGGACGGCGGATGCGATCGGGTCGACGCGGACCGGTATTACGCCATCCACCCCAACTTCGAGGCCGCCCGGGCCCTGGGCCCCACGGGCCCCGCCTCCGAACTGATGCCCGACATCCAGGACATGCGCGACCGGGTCATGGCGCTACTGGCCGACCGACACCGCAGGGGTGTGGGCCGACACGTCCTGATGGAGACCACCGCACGACTGGACCGGGACTTCGCACTGCCCGCGAGAACCCTGCGCCGCGACGGCGAGGGTCACGAGATCGTCGGGGCCATGATCGCCGCTCCCGCGGCGATCAGCGCCCACGCGGTCCTCACCCGGTTCGTCGCCGGTGGACACCTGGTTGCCTCCGACGACCACGACCGGTCCGTCGAGGCACAGTTCACCGCCGCCAGGATCATCGACGACCCCGAACTGGTCGACCGGGGACTGATGTACGTACGATCGTCGAACAGAGCGATGAGAAAATTCGATCTGGTCCACGCCCAGGGCCCATCCGGCGAGCACCGGATGACCGACCGCCTGATAGATGTGCACCTGCAGGAGATGACCCATCGGGACCTCCTGCGCTTCACCATCGAACTCGGCGTCGCTCACATGCAGGCGGGATCCGCCCTCGACGAGCCCGTGGCACGCGTCTACGAACGGGTGGCGCACCTGGTGCCCGAAGAACTCAAACCCGCGGTGGAATTGATGGCCCGACAAGCGACGCTGTTCCGGAAGCCCGAGGGCGACCTGCTCCTCCGCCCAACGGGGCGTGAGCCCGCCACACACGGGTCGGCCCCGACACACGAGGACCCCGGCCCCACCTTCGCACCCGCCGGGCACACGCGACCGCCCCGCCCGGCTGCGGTCCGTCCCGCCACGCCGGACAGCGTCACTACGGCGCGCGAGCCGGGTGCTCGGCCCGCCACCAAAGGCGCACCGGTCCTGAACAACGCCATCGGGGTGGCTCGCGAACGAGGGATCCGGACACCGGTATCCGACCCGGCCGTCGACCCAGTGCTCACCCGTCTGGTCGCCAGGTCTTTCGGCCCCGCGCATCCCAAGGGGGTCGCCGGCGCGGAACCGGCCCTCCCGTCCCCGGGCGTCCCGGCCACCTTCCGCTCCCAACGCGCCCTGGGCGAAGGCCCGGCCCCAAGCATGGAGAGCGACTTGAGCCCGTGATGGCCACCAACCTTCGCCGGCAAACGGAGCCCACGTGGGCGATGGAGCACGTGTCCGCCGAGGAGCACCGGCAGCAGGTCACCCCCGAACGCCTGGCCGTCGCCGGAGCCGTCGAGAGCCGCGACGGCGCCGGGGCCTTGGAACTTCTGCGGGCACACTTCCGGTGGTCTGCCGACTCGATGATCAAGCGCACTCGCCCCGGGCCGGAACACGCCGACATGGCCTTGGCCGACGACGACGTGCTCGTGGTCGCGGCGACCGGCCGCCCCGATGGCCCCCTCCTCGTCAGGAGGCTGATGGGCGACGTTCCGGCCAACGCGCGGCCGGCCGGCTTCATATCCTTCGAACATCTGCTCCCGCACACCGATGTGTTGGTCACAAACGGCGGCTACGGGAGCGTGCACACCGCCTTCGATCACGGTGTTCCGTTTGGTCGTGGTCGGCAGCACGGAGGACAAACCGGAATTGGGGGCCAGGGTTGAGTGGAGCGGCATGGGCATAGACCTGAAGACGAGCAAACCTGACGGATCAGCCATCCGCACCGCTGTCCCGGATGTCTTGGCGAACCCCGAGTATGCGGATCGAGTCCTCCGACTACGCAAGGAATTCTCCGAGTTCGACCCGTTGGGGACGATCGCCGAACTCATTGCCAGGATCGATCCTCCCGACCCCGCACATCCCATCACTGCTCCTGCGCCTGGGATGTAGGCATCCTTGACCTTCACGTCGCCCACGCGCATCCCTCGGTGAACACAGTGCGCCAGTCGCCGTCGGTGAGGTGGAGTTCGTCGGTGCCCATCACGGGCATCACGGTCAGGCCGCCTTGGTGGGCCTTGCGGGCCTTGAGGGCCTTGACCCACAGACTGGTGAACGCCTGGGAGCGGATGACGTGCATCCAGCCGGGGCGGTCGATCTCCCGCTTGTAGTTCGAACCACCCATCGTGGACACGCGTTTGGCGTACATCTGCTTCACATGGTCCAACGTGACCTCTCGTCGCCGCAGTCTCGCGTAACAGGTCCAGAGTCGGATCCGCGCCGTCGTCCAGGAGCAGGCCGTCGGCGGCCAGGCGCGTGGACGCCGCAGCGGCGGCGCCGGGCCGGAGCAGTGGGCAGCCCCGGAATCCCTCGGAGCGGCGCCTCGGCAACGAAGCCCGAAGGTGGTCGATATCGGTGTCGGCGGGGGCGGGGGAACCAGGGCATCGGATATCCGAGCCCGACGCCGTCATCGAGGCCGGGGAATCCATGGCAGCAGGGAACTCCGGACGCAGGCCCGAGGACAGGTCGAACGTACGCGTGTAGGTGATGGGTGCGACGAGTGGCCGCCCGCCCCGTGCGCGTGGTGCGTACTGGAACTCCCCATCATCGTGCCGGGTCGCGCTGCCTCGAACCTCCCCCGTGCGGGGGAGGCCGTCCCCACGGCCGGGGGATCCGGCGAAGCACCCCGACATCGCAACCTTGAGGCACTACGGCAAGCGGACGGCCCGACCCCGTGGCCGACTCCACGACCCGACCGCACCTCAGGGAGCGAAGCACATGATCCGGATCCGGAACCTGACCAAGCGTTACGGCGACGTGCTCGCCGTCGACGACCTCTCCTTCGAGGTCACCTCCGGCACCGTGACCGGCTTCCTCGGCCCCAACGGCTCGGGCAAGTCGACCACGATGCGGATGGCGTTGGGTCTGGACCGGCCCACGTCCGGTGGCATCACGATCGGCGGCCGGGAGTACACCGAGCTGCGCGAGCCGCTGCGACACGTGGGGGCCCTGCTCGACGCCGGTGCTGTGCACAAGCGTCGCCGGGGGTACGACCACCTGCTCTACCTCGCGCAGTCCAACCGCATACCGGTCTCGCGCGTCGACGAAGTGCTGGCCGAGGTCGGCATGACCGATGCGGCCCGGCGTCGCGCCGGCGGCTACTCGCTGGGCATGCGCCAGCGCCTGGGCATAGCCGCCGCGCTACTCGGCGACCCCGAGGTGTTGATCTTCGACGAGCCGGTCAACGGCCTGGATCCCGAGGGCATCCGCTGGATCCGCGACCTGATGCGATCGCTCGCCGCCGAGGGGCGCACGGTCTTCGTGTCGAGCCACCTGATGAGCGAGATGGCACTCACCGCCGGCCACCTCGTGGTGATAGCCGGCGGGCGACTGCTCGCCGACACCGCACTGAACGAATTCGTCGGTACGGGCGAGGCATTGGAAGACGTCTATCTCCGGCTGACCGCCGGGCGTGAGCAATTTGTGGGAGGTGGCCGAGCGTGAGCACGATGACAACGGCGCGGATGGTCGAGACGGGTTCGATGTTCCCGGCCGCCGTGCGCGCCGAATGGACAAAGATCCGTTCGGTGCCCTCGACCGGATGGCTGCCCCTGGTGACCGTGGTTCTGATCGCCGGAGTGAGCACCCTCGTCGGCGCGTTCGTCGCCGAGGGGCAACGCCGGGAGGACGGCGGCGAATACGACCCCTTCACCCTGGTGCACTACGGCGTAAACTTCGGGCAGATGGCACTCGTGGCCTTCGCCGTCCTCGCCGTGGCCGGAGAGTACGGCAGCGGCACGATTCGCTCGTCGCTGGCGGCGGTGCCCGATCGCCGGGTGTTCGCCACCGCGAAGTTGACGGTGATCACCGCGATCGCCCTGGTCACCGCCGTCGCATCGAGCCTGAGCTGCACGCTGCTCGCCCGCTTGGTCATGCCCGCCGGCGACATCTCTCTGACCGCGTCGGAGACTTGGCGGACGGCGTTCGGACACGTCGCGTATCTGACCCTGTTGGCCGTGCTGTGTGCGGGAGCCGCATTCCTGCTGCGCACCCCGATGGCCTCGATGGGCCTGCTGATGCCCCTGTTGTTCCTGGGCACGGCCGCGCTCACGGCCATACCCGGGGTGCGCGAGGTGGCCCGGTTCCTGCCGGACAAGGCAGGCCAACGCATCATGCGACTGCGCGACTTCAATGCGCACGAGGTCGACCCGTGGCTGGGCATCGGTGTCATGGCCGTGTGGGCGATGGCGGCGACCGTCGCCGCGCTGGCCGCAGTCCGCAGGCGCGACGCGTAACGGCCCCGGCCGGCGTGATCGGGGTGGGTCGGGCAGCCGGCCCAATCCTCACCACCACACGCCAATTGCCCGGGGCCACTTCGGGCACTCCACCGGTGTCGTGCCCCGAGCGGTCATCCGGCATCCGGACTGCGCGGCGTCAGGTGATCTGTGGCAGCACGCGGTCGCTCTGGCACACGTAGCGCGTGCCGTCCAGGGTGAAGCACTTGAGCGGCTCCCAGTCGCGAACGCCGGGCAGGCGGTGGACGTAGAGGTCCCGGCCGGCGGGGTGGAGCTCGAACTCGCTGGGGGTGCCTCCCGTGAAGGTCCGGCGCAGGAACAGCCCACCGCCGCGTTCGAGGATCTCTTCGAGCACCCCCACGCGTTGGTATCGGCCCAGGTAGCCTCCCGCGTCGTGCGGTGGCCTGGTGCCGTCGGGGGCGTGCGGCGGGCGGGGCGCGACGCCGGCGAGGTCGGTGAAGATCTCCCGGTACAGGTCGTGGTAGAGCGCCTGGGCGTCGCCTCCGTTGGTGAGCAGAACGACCGCGAGACGGGCGTCGGGCAGTACACGAAGGTAGGACGACTGACCCTGGGTCCTGCCGTCGTGGCCGTACACGGACCGACCGTTCCAGTCCCAACGGGCCCACCCCAGGCCCCAGCTGTCGCCGGTGTCCGGGGTGTTGGGCGTGGCCGTCTGGAACGAGCGCATCTCCTCGGCGGCGCGCGCCGACAGCAGCCGGGTGCCGTCGGGCCCGAGGCCGTCGTTCAGGTGCAGGCGGACGAAGGCGAGCACGTCGCCGACACTGGAGCACACGATGCCGCACGGGCCCTGCGAGCGGGGCATCCACGTGGGGTCGACGCGCGGCCGCCCGTCCGGTCCCGAGGTGTGACCGGCGGCGGCGCGATGCGCGAGCACGTCCTCCGGCAACGTGTGGCTGCGGGTCAGGCCCAGCGGCCTGATCACGCGTTCGCGCAGCGCGGTGTCCCAGGTCGTGCCGGTGCGGCGTTCGATCAGCCGGCCGGCGAGGATCAGGCCGACGTTGCAGTACGAGTGCGCGCGGCCCAGCGGGTGGACCGCCGGAACGTCCTTGAGCAGGGCGGTGAACCGCTCCAGGCAGTCGTCGCCGCGTCCGGTGTCGGGGAGCACGTCGCCGTCGATCCCGCTGGTGTGGGCGAGCAGGTGACGCAGCGTCAGGCGCCTGGTCCGGTCGGGGTCGGGCAGTCGCAGCTCGGGCAGGTAGCGTACGACCGGAGTGTCGAGGTCGATTGCGCCCTCGTCCACCAGGCGCATGGCGAGTGTGGCGGTCCAGACCTTGGTGATGGAGCCGATCTGCCAGAGCGTGTCGGGCGTGGCCTCGATACGGTCGTCGGCGTTGGCCAGACCGGTGGCGACCTTGACGACCCGGTCGCCGGCCAGAATGCCCAACGAGGCGCCGGGGACCTGGTGTCGGGCGGCCAGCGTGGCGAGCCTGGAGCGCCAGTGCCGGGCCGTGGACGTGTCACCCGCACTGTCCGCCTCGGCCGGTGGTGCGTCGCTCGCGGACGCGGCAGGCGCGGCGCCGACGACCACCGTTCCGGCCGTGCCCGCCACCGCGGCGGCGGCCAGCGAACCGCGCAGCACGGTGCGCCGGGTGGGTGTGCTTCGGGTGCCGTCGGCGGCTTCCGCCGAGGAAGGGATCCGGGGAGGGTGGGTCACGAGTCTGCCTTTCGATCGATGTCGGTCGTGCAGGCGGGGAAGCGACCGGACCGTGCGCGCCCGAAGACGCCGACGACCGTCTTGCCGTCGTCGCCCCGGGAACACGGCGTCCACACGCGACGCGTCCCGGCGACGTCGCGCTCCGGGTGCGGGCGCGTCGCTGCCCCGTTCGACGAGAGTAGGAAGCGGGGTCTCGAGCGGCATCGTTCTCACGTGGGAGGACTCGGATACCTCTCCGGTTCCCCTTACGCCCACCGCCGGTCGCGCGAACCCAGGACGAAGATCAGCCGTCCGGGGGGTTCGGACGTCCGCGTCGGTGTGGTGCGTGACCTTGCGCTCGGTGCCCGAGCCCACGACGACCGCCCGGTGAACCGACGACGTGGTGCTTTCGACACAGGGCGCCGAGCGGCCACGAGGCCGTCCGGGACGTCCCGATGCGCACCGGACGGCCCGACCGTGGGCGGATCCCGCTGATCGACGCGGGGGCGACGGCGCGGATCCAGGGCCCCGACCATCGGCACTGCCGCGACGTGGTCCGCGCGCACCTGGAGACCGAGGAGCCGCGCTTGTGCTGCCGGGGCGCACGCGCGAACGTGCACGCTTCCGACATGCTGCTCCAGTTCCCGAACGGCCGGGAGACGTCCGTCTTGGTGTGATCATCGGCAGGTGGTCGATGGGGTGTTGTGGCGGTTGCGCGCGGGTGTCCGTGGCGGGACGTCCCGGCACGGTATGGGCCGTGGCAGGCGGTGTATGAGCGTTTCTCCCGGTGGGAGGCGGACGGGACGTGGTCCGTGCTGCGCGAGCACGTGCGGGTGCGTGACGACGCGGTCGGCCGAGTCGACTGGTCGGTGTCGGTGGACTCCACAATCGTCCGCGCCCACCAACACGCATCCGGCGCACGGGGGTTGCGGATACGCGGACCAACCTGCCGGCGTGGAGCGTGCGGCGGCGGGCGCGGCGCGTTCGGCTCGCGAGGCTCTCGGCCGCTCGCGGGGCGGGTTGACCAAGATGCTGCACGTCGCGGTGGACGGGCGGGGCCTGCCGCTGTCGCTCGTGGTCACCCCGGGATTTCGGTCTGGTCGAGGCCCACGCGGTGGACATCGCGGCTCAGGACGGCCGCCGAGAGCGCCGGGGCAGGGCGGCCGGGGAGATGAGGAGCAGGCACAGTGTGGTGGGTTTGGGGAGTGGTTTGCCGACTCGGGATGCAGCTTTCGTCGGGCTTGTCGGCCGGGCTTGTCGGCCGGGCTTTCGCGCCCCGGGGTTTAGACGTGTGCCGGTGGGTTGCAACTCGCGCCCGATCGGGTCGAGGCGCGTACGACTGCCTGTCGTGGGAGCAGGGAGCGGCCGACGTGCGTGACGATCAGCCGGCCTGCTCCGGCCGCGCGGGCGGTGTTGCCGGCGTCCCCGGCGGGCCGTACAGGGGGACGCGCGGCCGGAGTTCGCCGTGGGACGACGGGCGCCCGGTCGCCACCTCACCCCACCGCCGAGGTCCGCTCGCGCGAAACTCGCGCGGGATCGGCGCCGTCGCGAACATCATGTACGGTCACTGCTCGTGGACGCGCCTGCACACGACGAATCCGTCTGCGTCTTTCGTGCATTCGAAAACGGGCTGAGAGAACCCCGCCGTCGTTGTTGCACCCGAATCATCTCCGTCAGCCTCGGGGTAATACGCGAGCGAGAAGTGCCGGGCCGCGCTGGGGTACTTGTCGAGCAGACCGCGAAACTCCACGATCAGTCCGTCGAACTCCTCCGGGATGGTTTCGTTCCTGTTGCGCTGCTCCGTCATGGTGGCCTCCCTGTTCGGAGAAGCGCTGATACCGCTTCGAGGGGCAGTCACAGCCATCGACGCCGTACCACCGCTTGAGAACTTCACGCCGTCGCCCACCTCCAGCTTCACACGACGAACGCGCGTTCGCAGCGTGCGCACCAGGAGGCGCTGCGCCGGCTGCTGCCGCCGGAGAAGTCGATGCACGTCCAGGCGTCTCGGTGCGTCGCGCGTCGGCGAATGCCAAGGGCCGGCCGGACACCGTTGCCGGTGCCACGGCCCTCGCGCCGCGGCGATAGACGACGTCCGCGAGTGCCGACCCGCTGCGCCGGCCCTCCGGGTATCCGTAGTCAGCGCCGCCCGCCCAGGATGATCTTCCAGACGCGCGTTGCCACCTGCAGATTGAGCCGGGTGTCCACATCCGCCAGGTCGCGGTGGCTGATCTCACGGATGCGCTGCAGCCGGTAGCGCAGGGTGCTGCGGTGGACCATCAGCGCGGCGGCCGCTTCGTCGTAGTTGCCTCCGCAGTCGAAGTAGCGCGAGAGCGTCTCCACCAACTCCGTGTCGTGCCCTGCGTCGTAGTCGATCAGCCGGCCGAGCCACTCTCGCACGAAGTCTTCGAGCTCCCGGAGATCGTTTCCGGGCCCCAGGATCCGGTACAGCCCGAGGTCGTCGAAAAACGTCGTCCCGCTGCGCCGGCGGGAGTTCTGCCGCACCTCCAGGGCCCGCAGTGCCTCCTGATAACAGCGGGGAATGCCTTCCGGGGAGTCGCAGCGGGTGCTCACCCCGAGTGCTCCGTCGGGCGTCCCCAGCTCACGGGCCAGCGCTGTGTACACGGCATCGTCGTCGGGCCTGGCTTCGGTCAGCAGGACCATCCGGTCGCCGCGCCGGGTGATCAGCGGACGGGTCGCCGAGGTGGCCGTCGCCTGCTCGACGGCACGGGTGAAGGAACTGCTCACGGCGTTTCCCGGCCAGTGCACCACGACCACGTAGTGCGTACGTTGCAGGTCGTGGCCGACGGCTTCGGCCCGGGCGTAGGCGCTCGTCTCGTCGGTGCCCTCCAACAGGTCGTCGATCAGTCGGCGGCCCAGCCGCGTTTCGACCTCGGCGAGTTCGCGCATATGCATGAGCTCTTGGGCGAGCGACTGCTGGGCGTGATCCAAGGCGAACCTGGTGCGCTCGTTGGCCGTCGCTTCGGGGTCCTCGATGGCGAGTACGCCGAGGACGTCACCGCGCGGGCGGGCCAGGGCGATCAACCGGTCCTCGACTCTGACCGGGCCCGCCTCGCGCGCGACCTGCCGCAGCATCTCTTCCTGGTGGGTCGAGGACCGCACCGGATAGGGACCGCACCGGATAGGGATCGGGCCGGTCGGGACCGGCCCAGGACCTCAGGTTGCCGAACCGGTCCTCGACGACCGGCACACGACGGCGCCGCCGGGCCACGAACCGCGGCGGCCACTCTGTCGCGCGTCCCGGTCTGCCGCTACCCGGGTGGGTGGGGGAGCGGTGACGAGGCGGAGGAACGCCCGCTGTGGCAGTTCGACGACACCACCCCCTGAGCCTCGGGCGGACTCTGGGCGCGCCGACCATCGAGGCGGATCGTCCATGGCTCGACGCCGTCCACTCGAAGGTGCGTCCCGCTCCACGGATCACGCGCGAGCATGGCACGGACGGTGTCCTGCGATTCGGCCTCGACGACGAGCACCACGCGATGCTCGTCGGCGAGTGGTCCGCCCAACACGACGACACCCGAATTCACGAGCTCGTCCATAAAGGATGCGTGGGCGGGCCAGTCGGACTGCTCCTGCATGGGGCGGGACGGATCCCAGTGCGGACCGGAGCGGCGGAGAAAGACGAGGAACACAGCCACGCTTCGACTCTACCGAACCGCGGGAGGACAGCAGGCCGCACGCCTGCGTCGCACCCACGAAGGGCCCTGGGCCCCCGCGCCGTCGTTGCGGATGTGCACGAGCGGTTTGCGGTCGGGCTGCGCGGCCCGAAGTGCCGCTACTCGCTGGGCTGGGGAGGGGCGACGAAGCTGACGAGTGCACGCTGTGCCTGTCCGACGTGCACCTCTTGGGCCTCCGCCGACTCGATCCCCGGCCACACACGGCCCCGCCGACTGTGGGACGAAGCAGCGGCCGCATACCGCTGGTGGGAGGACCACGGCCGGCCGGAGAGCACCCGATTCGGCGTGCGCTCGACGGGAACGGACAGCGGTACCGGCGTGATCACCCGTGACGACAGGAGCACTTCTCGCTGCTGTTCCTCGGCATCGCAGACGGGCTCGGCACACACGAGTTCAGCATCCGAGTGGTCCCAGGCACCGCCGGCCGAGCACGGTGGCCGGACGCCGGCGCCGCATGTTCGAAGACGGGCGACGGGTACCGGCGGGTGAGATGCTCGCAGGCTGCGATCCCAGTACGTCGCGAGGCAAACCGAAGTCGGGTTTGACGGCCGCCGTGGGGAGCCGCAACTCCGGGCCGCAGGAAAGCACTTCCACTTGTGGGGTTCGCCCGACCGACCACGCCTCGACGGTAGTGAGGTGTTGTTCTTCATGTGTGAGCCGCATGGCTCTGCGGCGGGTCGGAGTACACGGAACAGAAGTGCGGCCGCCTACACTCCGCTGTGTCCGCGCGATGTGGATACGACCGACCGGACAGCGCACCCCACTGGTTGCGGTACCTCGCGATGGAAGCAGTAGCGAAGCACATTCGGTTGGCGGGCCAGTCGGTCCTCGGAGAGTTCGGGGACTCGAGCGTTGTCCAACGCATGGTGTCGAGGGCTGGGCGGTGGACTCGATCGCGGCGCGCAGCTTTTCGAGACGGTCTCGACGCGAGGCCGGAAGGCACCGGAGCGATCGCTGCGGTAGTCCGGTGTTTTTCGCGAAGTAGTTCCGGCCACACGATCGAAGGTGACCACCGGTCGCGCGTGGGCGGAAGGGGTGTTGAATCGGGTACGAGCGACGCCGAACGACCGTCCCCACGAGCCTGACCCGTTCGTGGCCGTGACCTGGATCCGGGGCTCGGTGACAAGCCCTGTGCGACGCCGGACCCACGTCGGCGACAGGCGCTTGGTCGAGCCGCTGCCCCACATCTCGGCGATCGCCGACGACGGCGACGCCGCGCTGCGCCCGATCGGCCGACTCCTGAACGCAGGCACGAGCGGCCCGGCGTGCCACGGGCTCGATGCGCAGTTCCTGTCCACGACGAGACGATTACGCCATGGGTTGCTCAAGACGGAATAGCCAAACTCGGGGCCGAGGCTGACCTGCCGCCGTTCACGGTTCGTTGCGCGTGCCTTGTACGGACGTGTCGTTCGAGTCATGTGCTGCCGAGGGGCGCGCCGTGCCAGCGCCAGTCGGTCCGGCGGGGGCGATCGGGCGTCTCGACGCGTCCGGTGGCCCACAGCAGGGTCGACCATGGTGTGTCGATGACGGGCACGTCGGGGAACAGACGCGCGAGGGCCCGCTCGCTCAGATCCTGCGGGGGCTCCCAGGCACGGTCCAGGCCCTGGGTGATGTCGTGGGTGTGGACGAGTGTCTCGACGACGCCCATGGCTGCGAAGCCCTCCGGGTCGGAGGCTCCGAAGACGTGTGGTGCCAAGGTGGTTGCGGCCGTGGTGTCCACGACGGTTGCGAGCAGTCCACCGCAAGCCTCCACGACGGTCAGGAGCCCCTCCGGCCCTGCCTCGTGGTCTCCGAAGATGACGTTGGCCGGGCCGCCGGGGCGGTTGCGGGAAACACGCAGCGGGACACGTGGCACGCCCATGGGCTCCGCGAGCCCGAACCGCAGGGCATAGGTGAGCAGGTCGTCCGCGAGGTGGCCGAGAGTCTCCCAACACGTCCATTCCAGGCTTCCGGCCCGGTCGTGCCAGCGGGCCGCGGGAACGCCTTCCAAGGCGTCGAGGCAGTGGGCGACGGCTCGGCGTACGTGTTTCCCCGACACCGGCTCGTACGGTTCTGTGGACTGTGGCATGCGAGGACCCTACAAAGCCGGGTCGAGGTGCTCTCGAGCCGCCACATGCAGCTCTCGGATCACCGCGCTGGTGGCCGACCCCGCGAGTCGCAGTCCTCGCGTCGCCTACGCCTACGTGTCCTGAGCCTGCTCGCCGAGGCGGCCGATGTCTCCGAGCGTCGTCGACGACGTTCCGCAGCCCGGTGAGGAGAACAGTGGGCGGGTGAGTGACCTGCGGGTTGTGGGGTAGCCGCGCTCGTATGCCCCCATCACCCGGGAGCGAGGTCGTTGGCCGCCGTCGCGCCGAGGAACTGCACCGAGCGCGAGGAGGAAGGTGAGGATTCCATGAGCACCGTTGGACAGCCGGGCCGCGGCGGTTCCCAGGAGTCGATGGGCGATCTCGTCTCGCGAGCGTCGCAGCAGATTTCCGAGTTGGTCCGCGAAGAGATGCAGCTGGCCCGGGTGGAGATGACCCAAAAGGGCAAACGCTTCGGGCTGGGCGGCGGCCTGTTCGGCGGCGCCGGCCTGGTCGGCATCCTGGCCGCGCAGGCCCTCGTCGTCACCGTGATCGCAGCCTTGGCCCTGCTCCTGCCGGTGTGGGCCTCGGCTCTGATCACCGCCGCCCTGCTGGCGGCGATCGCCGCAGGAATGGCCGCCGCCGGGAAGAAGCAGATCGCCAAGGCCGGCACCCCCGCACCCGAACAGACCATCGACAGCGTCAAGGCCGACGTCGCCGCGATCAAGGAGAGAGCACACCGATGACCCACGAACCCCAGGACGAGAAATCCGCGCCCACACCAGAACAACTGCGCGAGAAGATCGAGGATACCCGCGACGAACTCGGCCGCACGGTGGAGGCGCTGGCGGCCAAGGCCGACGTCAAGGCCCAGGCCAAGACGAAGGCGGCCGACATCAAGGAACAGACCGCCGAGAAGGCCGCTCACCTCACCGACCAACTCCGGGACAAAGCGGCCCAGGCCACCGAACTGGTCAAGGACAAAACGCCCGACCCGGTCCTCGACAAGGCGACCCACGCCGCCGCCCACGTCCGCGACGGTGTGGCCCGCGCCGGACACCTCGCCGCCGACAAGACCCCCGCCCCGGTCCGCGAGAAGGCCCAAACGGCCGCGACCACGGCAAAGGCCAACCGGACCCCGCTGGTCGGCGCAGCGGTCGTGGTGATTGCCCTCGTGCTGCTGCACCGAGGCCGGAAGCGCCGGTGAAGATGTCCAAGGTCGCCTACAAGCCGGTCGGCCTGGTGCTCGGTGCCACCAGCGGCATGATCGCCGGCGCGGCCTTCAAGCAGGCGTGGAAGATGATCGGCCACGACGACGACGCCCCCGATGCCACCGACGAGGACCGCACCTGGTCCCGGGTTCTGCTCGCAGCCGGCCTGCAAGGGGCGATCTTCGCCGTCGTCACGGCCGCCGTCGACCGCGGTGGCGCGGCAGCCACCCGGCGTTTGACCGGCACTTGGCCCGGCTGAACCGGGTAAACCCCCGCCGCTCGGTGGTGGGCGCAGCCCGGCCTGCGGTCGGGTGTTGCACCCGGCAGATGCGCGTGAGTGGGCGAGGCCGGGGCGGTGGTCAGCGGTAGGCGGCGAGGAAGACGCGGGCGCCGGCGGCGGCGTAGCGGTCGAGGTCGGCTTCGGTGTGCCGGACGCTGCCGGTGAACATGGCCTTGTTCACGGGGATCCACAGCAGCAGGCCGGAGAAGTGGTTCGCGGCCAGGAGTGTGTCGTCGATGCGGAGGAGCCCTTGGTCGGCCAGGCGCTGGAAGGTTGTCGCCAGCGTGGTGAGCCCTCGTTGGAAGCCTCGCTCGTACCACTCGGTTCCCAGGTCGGGGAAGACGTCGGCGTTGGCGATGATCAGGCGCCGCAGCTGGATCACGCGGGGGTCGGTGAGGGCGGTCAGGAACCGACGGGCGAGCCGGGTCAGGCTCTCTTCCAGGTTGGCGTCGTCGGTAAGGAGGTCGGCCGGCAGGTTGATCGTGGTGTCGAGCCGGTCGGTGGTGGCCAGGACGATGTCGGCGAAGAGCTTCTCCTTGTCGGAGAAGTGCTTGTAGACGGTCTGTTTGGACACCGCGGCCAGCTTCGCGATGTCGTCCATGCTCGTTCCCGCGTATCCCTTGTCCAGGAAAACGCTGGTCGCGGCCTCCAGAATCGCCTCGTGCTTGCGCGCTGAACGGCTGTCCATCATCGGCTCCTTCGCTTTGCGTCTGCCCCTCCTGCGGAACAGTACTGGACTGACCAGTACCCATGTGGGTACTGTACCGTCCAGTTCTGAAGCGGGCTTCTCGGCCCTGCGCACGCGCAGATATATGGATGGAGTGGTTTTTCATGGACAAGGTGTTCTCCGCCGACGGCACGGCCATCGCCTACGAGCGGCAGGGCTCGGGCCCTGCGGTGGTGCTCGTCGGCGGCGCTTTCATGACGCGCGGCGATTCCGCCGAACTCGCCGGCCTGCTGGCCGAGCACTGCACCGTCATCACGTACGACCGCCGGGGCCGTGGCGACAGCGGGGACGGCCCGGAGTACGACGTACAGCGCGAGGTCGAGGACCTGGACGCCCTGATCGGGCGCGCGGGCGGTGAGGCGATGGTCTTCGGCATGTCCTCCGGCGCCGTACTGGCGCTGGAGGCCGTCGCCCGGGGCAGTGCCGTCTCCAGGCTGGCCATGTACGAGCCGCCCTTCATCACCGACTCCAGCCGCCCACCGTTGCCCGCCGACTACGTCGCCCATCTGACGGACCTCGTGAAGCAGGGGGCGTACGGTGACGCCGTGGCCTACTTCATGACCGCGGCCGTGGGCATGCCCGCCGAGGTCGTCGCCGGGATGCGGCAGGCGCCCTTCTGGGCGGGTATGGAAGCCACCGCCCGCACCCTGCCCTATGACGGCCGGGTCATGGGTGACACCATGTCCGGTCGGCCCCTGCCCGCCGACCGTTGGCGGTCTGTGACGGTGCCCGTTCTCGTCGGCAGCGGGGACGCGGGCGCTCCGCACATGCTTACCGGCGCGCGGGAACTCGCCGCACTGGCCGACAACTTCACCCTGCACGTCTTCCCGGGCCAGGAGCACAACATCGGCCCGGAGCTCCTCGCCCCCGTCCTGACCGGCTTCTTCACCACCGGAAAGCAGGCATGAGCAAGGTCTTCGCCAGTCCGGGCATGTCGGGCCCCGGCTGCTCAGCTTCGCCGACGCCGTCGGCGAGATCGCCCGGGCGAGCGGACACGAGATCACCTACGTCCAGGTCCCTGCCGACGCGTACGCGGCCGCGCTCGCCGAACACGAAGTCCCCGCAGAGGTCGCCCGGTTGCTGCTGTTCCTGTTCACCGAGGTGCTGGACGGACGCAACGAGCACGTCTGCGACGGCGTGCGCCGCGCCCTGGGACGCGAGCCCCGCGACTTCGCCGACTACGCCCGTGACGCCGCCGCGCGCGGTGCCTGGAAGGTGTGACCGCGAGCGGCCCCTGGTCGCTCTCACCGGCCCACGATCTCGGGCGTCCGCACAGCCGGTGAGTCCGCCGACGCATGTACCGGCCCGCTGCGAATATCCGGTGGCGGGCTTTTGCGCCGGTGGTGAGGATCGCGGCATGAATCTCTTGGAGACCGATCGGCTCGTGTTGCGCGCGTTCACCGAGGCCGACGTCGACGACCTGGTCGCGTTGGACAACGACCCGGAAGTCATGCGCTTCATCAACGGTGGCCGGCCCACGAGCCGCGAGACGATCCGGGCACAGGTCCTGCCCGGGCTGCTGCACGACCACCCGTGCTTCGGGACCCGCGGCTACTGGGCCGCGCAGGAGAGGGACGGCGGAACCTTCCTGGGCTGGTTCGAATTCCGTCCCCTGGACGACCGCAGCCCCGCCGTGGTGGAACTGGGCTATCGGCTGAACAGGGCCGCCTGGGGCAAGGGCTACGCCACCGAGGGGTCATGCGCGCTGATCGACAAGGGGTTCACGGACCTCGGCGTGGAGCGAGTGACCGCGAACACCATGTCGGTCAACGCGGGATCGCGGCGTGTGATGGAGAAGGCGGGTCTGTCGTTCCTTCGCCACTTCACCGGGGACTGGCCGGAGGCGATCGAAGGTTCCGAGCACGGCGAAGTCGAGTACGAACTCACCCGGACCACGTAGGAGCAACGTTCGTAGGAGTCGGGCGCAACAGGCCATGCGTGTTCGGGACCGTCCCGGACCCGCATTGACGTGTTCGGGACAGGGGCCCACGCCCGACCAGGGCTGCTCCGACCCGCGGGCCTGTTCGGGACCGCCGCGGACAGGCCCATGCGCCCTCGGCGCGATCCGTCCGGAGCCGTACCCGGGGACGGGGCCCGGTTCCGCCGTGCCGGTTTCGTGGGCCGGGTGAGGTCACCAGGCGGTGAGGGCTCCGGCGACGCTGCAGACCCCGTCTGACAGGTGGGCGAAGAAGTCGTGAGAGCGGAGGTGACGACGGATTTCGCCTCCACCGCAGAACGGTGGGCCTGCCCGGGCCTCCGGTCGTCGACGAGCTGGACCTGCCGGGAAACGACTGCGGGCTGCTCGCGGGGGCGCGTCGCGAAGGCAAACCGTTCCTGGAGCGATGCACCGCCGGAATACCGGGCGCCGACGCCCGCGAACGCGGCGTCAGCCGTCATGCCCGCGGTCTGTCGTCGAAAATCGGCGACCCTCGAGGTGGGCGGCGAGGCCGTCGAGGAGCATGTTGCTGCCGGCCTCGGTCCGGTCGCGGTTCTCGACGCTGTCGCAGGTCTGCGAGACGACGATGTCGGTGCGGGTGCCCCGATCGGTCAGTTCGACAGTCATGACGTCGGGTTCCGCGCGTCCGGGGACGTCCATCGCGACGACCAGGCGGCGCTTCTCGACGACCTCGAGGTACGAGCCGGTGATGGGGAACTGTCGACCGTCCGGGAGCACCACGGTGCCGCTCCACGAGCCGCCGGGTCGGGCGTCGAGGGTGACGTCTTTCGTGCCCGCCCACTGCCCGTACTGCTCGGCTATGGTCCATGCCTGCCAGACGTCCGCGACGGGGGCGTCGAGGGTGCGAGCGATCGTGTAGCGGAAGCCGTCGGTGGTCGCGGCCTCGTTGTTCTCGATCATGGGGATCCCCTTTCGTTCAGGCCCTCTTTTCGCGAGGGCGGGCTGTTCACCGACCGGTTGCCCCCTGTTACGGGTGGGCGGAGCGCCACCGCCGCGGCCGTGTCGTGGACGAGGGCAGGGGAGCGGTATGCCCGGTCGCGGGTGTGCCGTTCGTGTACTCCTTCAGAGGCGGCGAAAATCGAGGAGGCGTCCATGCGGGTCGACACCCCTGCGCGATTCTTGCGACTGGGTAGAGCCTCTTCGGTCGAGACGGGTGGCGACAACGGCTTTCGGGTGGGACCGAATGTCCCTGGCCACCGGGCCACGGTGCCCAGCAAACGGATAATGGGGGACGCATGTTACGTATTCACTTCACCGCGCAGGATCTGGCAGGGTTGGTGTCCGCACACCACCGCGCGCTTCCGATCAGCGAGGTGGTGATGAGTCTGCGGGTCCCGCGCCAGGGTTCCGCCTCGCCGTTTCGTGCGTGGCGGCCTCACGTGCTGGAACGGCTGCCTCCTCGCGCGTCGTTGCTCGGGTCGTTGGTCCCGGCTGTCGGCCGGGTACCGGACTTCCTCACCCCCAGCGCGTCGGCGTTCCCCGGTACGGGGGTCTTCGAGGCGATACGAGCTACGTCGCGCGAGCGCCTCGCCATCGATGTGCACCGCCTGTCATCGCACCGCCGCCCGCCCGCGTGGGTGCGGCAACTGGCCGACGGAGACCGAGACACCCTGGACACGGTGGCCGACACCCTGGCGGCGTACCACGACATCGCCATAGCGCCGTTCACCGAAGGCGAGGACGAGTTCGGGATCCTCTCGTTCGCCGCAGAACGATAGTCGCCGGCAGACCCGCGATCCGCACCGCCGCCGCATCCGGCGACTCGTCCCGCAACAGCGATCCGCACACGACGCGGTAACCCATGGCACGAGACGCCCTGGGCAACAGGACCTCCACGACGACGTCGCGCGCGCCCTCGACCGCTCCGAGGCGGCGCTCGTCCGGCACACGCGGCTCGGCCGACCCCCATCGGGCGGACGACCGCATGGAGCCGGCGGCGCCGTTCCCGAGTCTCGCGTCGTGGGCACGCCCGAAGCGTCGATGACGAAGACTTCCGACGTCGTCGGCGATCTCGGATGCCCTCGGCGGGTACGGGTCGGGGACAACGCCGCACAGGCCCGGCCGCATCACGGCACACCGCCGAGAAGGAGTCGAAGACATGGTCGACGTACAACGCACGTTCACCGTCCCACGCCCGATCGACGAGGTCGTGTCCTATCTGCGGGACTTCTCCCATGCCGTGCATTGGGACCCCGGCACGCACGAGTGCACCCGGATCGATTCCGGACCCATCGGAGTGGGTTCCCGATGGCACAACGTCTCCGAGTTTCGTGGCAGGCACACCGAACTCGCCTACGAACTGACCCGCTCCGAACCCGCGCGACTGACCTTCGTCGGCACCAACAAGACCGCCACCTCCACGGACGACCTCACCTTCGAACCGGCCGGAAGCAGCACGAAGATCACCTACCGCTCCCACGTCCGCTTCCACGGCCTGGCTCGACTTGCGGATCCGTTCCTGCGCCGCGAGTTCGAGCGTCTCGGTGACGAGCTGCTCCGCACTCTGCCTCGCGCCGTGACGGACCGACGAGACTGAGCCCGAGATCGCCCACGGTGATTGCGGCGCGGGGTATGGGCTGCCGCGCAAGCACTGCTCTGCCACCGTATCGACCACACCGATGCCACGCGGTGGGGCCGGTCGTGCGTTGTCGCAGCCCCGGACGGGCCAACGCAGGCGTCGCGTGAATGCGATTGTCGGCGGCGGCTCAATTTCGGTTCTGGATCAATTTCCGTGCCAGAGCCACGGAGGGTCACCGGAGCCGCGATCATGAACGGTCGTGGCTGAC
>NZ_JBVHLU010000108.1:0-34532 GCF_055558835.1 Embleya sp. NPDC025285 | reverse complement strand
GCGCGGGCCGCCCAGTACACCGTCCCCAACAGCTGGGCCCGGTCACTGGTTTTCTGACATGCTCTTGTCCCCTTCACCTTTCGGATCCAGGTAAGTCATCCGGCCCAGGAACCTCCTTCCGAGTTCCTCCCGGCTGAGCCGGGGATACAAGCAGAGCGCCTCGTGGCGCACACGGTTCGTTCGACGACCCATCGGTGTCGGCCGAGACGCGTCGAGGAGTCGATGCCGCGTCGGGCGATCCGGTGTGTGATGCGGCGTTGCCGCAGGAACGCGCGAATGAATCGGTGATCGTACGCCTTGTCGCCGTGGAGCTTGGCAGGCCTGCGGCGACGTGGCCCGCGGCGGGAACGGATCGGCGGGATGCCCTCGACCAGGGGTATCAGGGCCTGGCTGTCGTGAGTGTTGGCTCCCGAGATCCCGATCGACAGGGGCAGACCGGTGCGTTCGGTCAGCAGGTGGATCTTCGACCCGTACTTCCCCCGATCCACAGGATTCGGACCCGTCAAATCCCCCTTTTCAGGGCCCGCATGTTGACCGAGTCCACCGCGCACCGCGACCATTCCAACGCACCCCGGGCGCCGAGCTCGTCCAGGAGGACCCGGTGCAGCTTCGCCCACACCCGCGCCCGGCTCCACTCGGCGAACCGCCGGTAGATCGTCTGCCACGAGGCACCGAAAACGGGCGGCAGTTGCCGCCACGTGCAACCGGACGTCGCCACGAACACGATCCCGGCCAACACCTCACGATCCTCGTACCGCCGCCGTCCACCGCCCTGCGGCCGGGTCGGCTTCGACGGCACCACCCGCTCGAACAACTCCCACAACTCGTCCGGCACCAATCGCTCCACAAGCGTCGTCACACACGCCAGAATAGCGAACACGCCAAATGAAACGACTTCTAATATGCGGGTCTCGTTGTCAAGCTTCGAGCCCCTGTTGACCCGGCGAGTCAACACTCGTGAGGATCAACAGCCATGGGTAACCAAAGCGCTGATGCGGCAGGGAACTACGTTGTGCAGCTGTCGACCGGCCATTGGCTGACCATCGACGGGACGATGGACAACGAGGTGCATAGCCGGGTTGAAGACGGTGACCGCAGCGGTGTCGAACTCGGCCGCAGTATTCGCCAGGCGGGCTGGGACCAAATCCCCGGCTGGCCGCGCGACGCGGCGGGCTTCGCGACGTGGCCAGCTCCCGGCCAGACGTCGACCGTCGTCCTGAACGCCGCCCAGTGGGGACTGGTCGTAGCCGGCCTGGACCGGTGGGCAGACGTCGACGAAAGCCTCGGCATTCCTGAACACACCGAGATGGCAGAGGAGAAGCGGATGATCTCGGCACTGATTCGCGCTCGACTCACCGAGCAGGGATGGTCGTCCGCCTGAGCCGATCGGGGGTGTTCAGCCCGCTTGCTCGTCCAGCCGTGTCAGGAGCCCGCTGAAGATCTGCTCGCGCGCGACCTGGCCCTTGACCGCCGCGTCGTCCCGCTGGCGTTCGAGTGTGGGGCGGAACTCGATGGTGGTGACGAAGAACGTGCAGGACTCGCAGATCGACTCGAAGTGGCAGTCCATCTCGACAGGGCGAGCGCAGTAGCCGTTGCCCAGCATCCGGCGGTGCATCTCGCGGCGGAGCTTGGCCATCTCCGTTCCCTCGGCGTCAGCCGGCAGTTGGCGCGGGGCGTCGTAGAGGGCCTCGACCTTCTCCGAGACCGCGAAGTACTCGTCCGCCACGGTCCGGTCGGCGATGCGGGCGTAAACGCGCGTCATGGACAGCGACCGGTGGCCCAGCAAGGCCGCGATGGCCTCCAGGGACATGCCGCGGTTGATGGCTTGGGTGGCGATCACCTCTACGGCCATCCTCCGACCGCCTGCGCCGCCTCGCATCCGGGCCCGCCGACACGCGCCACCCTCTCCCCACCGACCCCACCCGTGTTGTCCGACGTGAACCTGTTGTCGGCGGTGACAGCGTGGAGTCGGCCGAGTCGATGACCGGACGCGGCACGGCTCGCCGTCTACACTCGGCGCGCCTTGGCTTACCTCGGCGTCGGTGTTCTCGCGCCGGCGGGTCGTGACCGGGCCGGCGTTGTGGCGTCGATGGTGTCGAGGAGTTCCCCGAGGCTGACGCCGTGGGGGAGCCGGTCGAGGGCGGTGAACAGCGCCGCCCAGCGTTTCGGGTCGTCGCCGCACGTGTCGATCAGGACAGGCGTCGCTCTGTGGGGGGCGGCGCGTCCCAGGACGTCGTCGGCCGGCAGTCGCAGCAGCAACTCCGGGGTGCAGTGCCGCGACTTGCCCACGGCGCCTGCGACGGCGTGGTAGGGGTCGTCGTCGCCGGTGTTCTCCAGCCAGGACGCCAGGACGGCGGCCGGGTTCGGATGGGCGTCGAGTTCGTCGTCGGTCAGCAGGCGCACGGTCGTGTCGTCGGTGGTGCGATGGTCGGCCGCGAGTGTGCGCAACCATGCGGGTGCGGTGTCGGTTTCGGCGAGGGCGGCGGTCTCCGCGGGGTGGAGTCGTTCGAGGACGGCGGTCACGGCGTCGCGCGGGGTGCGCGGGTTCGCCGCGAGTCGGGCCAGGGCTGCGACGCGGCCGCCCTGGTCCCAGCCGAGTTCGGGGCTGGGGCCCCGACCGGGTCCGCTGTAGCGGTCGTCCTGGGCTCGGACGACGACGGTGGGTTGGGGAAGGCGGGCGAGCCGCTCGCACAGCGCGGTCAGCTCGCGGGGTTTGTCGCCGACCACGGCGAGGTCCTGCGCGAGCCGCTCGACGCCGTGGTCGGACAGGTTTCGCGCGCTCGCCAGTCGGCCTCGGTGCATGCACTCGGTCGCGGCGGCGTGTACCTGATCGGCGGCGATGTCCAGGACGCGGGGATGCCGGCGGGCGCGTTCGGCGATCTCGCTCAGGCGCTCTCGTTGGGTCACCGAGGGCTTGGGCAGGTCGGCGAGTTCGGGGCAGGTCAGCGCGGGCAGGCAGGCCGTGAGCAGGTCGTCGTCGAGGGCCTCGGTGGCGGCGTGGGTCAGGAGCAGGTGCCGGACCGCGCCTCCCAGGCGCGGGTGTTCGACCAGGTCGACCCAGCGGTGGGGGCAACGCTCGAGTGCCTGCCAGGCCGGACCGCCGAACGGGCCGTCGCGCCAGGACATCCCCGGGCCCGTGGACCGGACCCAGTCCATGGGCCATGTCGCGGTCTCGGCTCGTCCAGTGCCCGTGCGCACGGGGCCAGGAGTCGCTCCAGGATCGCGTCCAGCAACGCGTCGGGGATCGCACCCGGGTCGCCGGACGCATCGCGGCGATGGCGCGTGTCCCAGTACGTGACGACGGCGGCCAGGTCGTGGTCGTCGAGGAAGGCGACGAGATCGGTGGCGGCCGGCACGTGTTCGTCGTGGTCGGCCAACGCCAGAATCAGGTCGGGCCACACCCTGTGGGCGGCGGTGACCGCCGGGAGGTCCTCCGTGCCGAGCAGACCGTTCCGCAGGTGCGACAGGACCTGCTCGCGTCCGGCGGCTCGGATCAACTCCGCGCGCTCGTCCGGCTCCCGCACCCGCGCAAGCAATGCCGGCATGGCCGCCCGCAACGCGTCCTGCCGCCACCGATCGGTGTGTTCGGGGCCGTCGGAGGGCACGGTCAGCGCGCGCACCACGCACGACAGAGCCGCGTCGGGCAGATCCTCACGACACGCCAGCGCACCCCACAATCCGTACGTGCGTGCGTCGACCAACGCCATCCCCCTCTCGTGCGGGCCCACGACATCCGGACCGCTCGGCCGGAACGTATCCGATACGGGCCGACCCGGGACGGGAATCGGCGAACATCGCCCCCCGGGCGCCCTGATGCCTACAATCCGGCCGAAGAACCCGCGATCCCGCCGCGCGCCGGATCCGGGTGTTGCCGGTGCTGCTACTGGGTGGCGAGCAGGTGCAGTTGCGCGCTGCGTGCGTTGGCCGGGCCGATCAGGTCGACGACCTTGGCCGGGACCGCGTGCGGGGTGTCCAGGGCGAGTCGGTACAGGGCCGGGGGCCCGGACCCGGCACGGGAGACGAAGTAGACGGTGCGGCCGTCGGCGGCCAGGACGGCCTCGCTGTTGTCGCGGTCGTTCTCCGGCAGGAGACTCTCGACCCGGGTGACCGATCCGTGGTCGGCCGCGAAGGTGACCCGGACGAGGGCCCGGGCGTTCGCACACACCAGCACGGTGGGGCCGCTCCAAAATCGCGGCGAGCAGCCGTCCGGTACCCGATCGCTGCCGGGCAGGTTCTTGTCTCCGTAGCGCGAGGGCCCGAGCTTGGGCGTGTCGGTGTCCTCCTGTCCGTTGCGCACCAGGTGCAGGCCCCAGACCTCGTCGAAGACGGCCGCGATCGCACCACCGGGGGCTATCGCCTCGGCCGAGGCGCTGAGCATCGACCACGACAGGGGAGTCCACACCGTCGACCCCTCCAGCATGAACCCGTTGTTCGCGGAACGGCCGCGTTCCGCCGCCGGCGCCTGCGTCGCGCGCGCGTCGCGGGACCAGATGCGCCGGTCCTGGTCCTGGTACCACAGGAGGTCCGTACCGGACTGGAAGACGGGCGAGGAATGACGGGGCGCGACACCGAACGCGTCCGGATCGGGCCGCGGACCGAGAACCCGCCCGGACTCGAGATCGAGCGCGGTCGCCTGCCGGCCCTGCCCGTTCGCCGCGCGCACGATCCCGGCGAGCAGGGTGAAGTCCTTGTTGAACAACTGCCGCACCTGCTGCTGAGACAGGTCCCGCGGAGACCCGCACACGTACTGCGGTTCGCTGTCGGAGGGGAACGAGACCGGACGCTGCCCGGC
The DNA here is from genome assembly GCF_055558835.1 of Embleya sp. NPDC025285. NCBI lineage: Bacteria > Bacillati > Actinomycetota > Actinomycetes > Kitasatosporales > Streptomycetaceae > Embleya > Embleya sp. NPDC025285. The sequence goes on along the minus strand of NZ_JBVHLU010000108.1, from coordinate 29,740 downwards.
GATACGCCCGTCGGCCGTGTACGAGACGATCGCGGCCCCGAACGTGCTCAAACCTCCCGGCGTGCCATCGCACCACATCACCGTCACGGTTCCCGGCCCGAACAACCCCCCGCGCTCCGGCGCCCGTGCACCGCCCGACGCTGACGCCGGGGCAGGGGAGACGTCCGGAGGTAACCCGGGCAGGCCCGGATTGTTTCCGTCACCACTGCAACCCGCACCCAGCGCAATCGCCAGCACCGCGCCCGCCATGGCCGCGCGACGTCCTCGACGCCTCATGACACCCCCGTGTGGTCGACGCAGCGACCCTACCAACCAAGCCCCGATCACGTGACCGAAGAATCACGTTCCGCTCATGAACCGCCGTGCAAGAAAAGGCGATCGGATCCTGATGCAACCAACAGGTGCATGGGAGAAGGGAGTTCGCTGAAGTAGGCGGCAGCTTTCGTGCCTGGCACGCCACCGAGGCATCGGGTACGGCGCCGTTGCTCCGCGTCGGCCCCCGACGTGTCGGCATCTACTGGCGCGCGTCCCGGCCAGGGCGCCTGCGGCAGGCACGGTACCGGCAGGATCGACGCGATCGTGGCCGGCTCTGTCACAGCGGACCGTGTCCTTGCCGGCAAACCCCGGCGTAGGGTCGAACGGTGACGAGCACTCACGGGCCCGACGAGGGCGTCGACGCGCGGGCCGAGGCGGGCGAGGCGGCCGCGATCCACCTGATGGCCGAACGGGCCGCCGCCAAACGAGAGTACGACCTCGCGCGTTCCTGGTTGGCGCGGCTGGGGCCGCGTGAGGATCCCCGGGAGTTGGTGAGCGTCGCGTCGGATCTGTGGGCCTGGTGCGGCTGGGGAGGGTTCCGGCACAGGTTCGCCGACCCCTTCCACTTCGCGTACGACGAGCAGGGCGACGCGGCGTTCACCGTCGTCTCACCGGACACCGAGGGGGCGACAGAGGCCCTGCGGCGCGCCGCCGCGGTGTTCGGGCGCGTGATCGGCGACGGATGCGTCCTGTCCTGGGAGGACATCGAGGACGACATCGACCCCGCCCACCCCCACGACGAAGCCACATGGCTGCACAGCGCCAACTACGTCTCCGACCCCGAGCCCACCCCCGCGGGGCCCCACGTGTGGGTCGACACCAAGAACTTCCTGCCCGCCCCCATGGGCAAGACCATGCTCCGCCTGCTCACCGACGAACTCGTCGCTGCCGGCATCCCCGCACACATCGTCTCCGGACACGGCGATCCCGAGGACCTGCCGAAGCGACACACGAACCTGATCCCGCTGTCACCCGATTGATCCCCGAGCCGGTGGCGCCGCACAGCCGGGTCGTTCGGCGGCGTCAGGTTCCCGTGGCGTTGACCAGGTGCGAGCTGCCTAGCCCGCCGTTGACAACCGTGATCGGCGCGTCCGGCGCCTCGGGGACGGACACCAGCACCGACGCGACGTACTCCAGCCGGATCGAGGCGAACGACTTCGTGCGGCCCAACAACGCCACCAGGTCCGGGCCGTCCGCATTCAGCTTCACCTCGGGATCGGCCACCGCGGTATCGACGACCTCGTTCAGCACACACGGCACCAACGAACTGCCCGCCGCGGTGCGGAAGACCGGCGCGATTCGAGTCTCGCGCGCCGTCACGGTCACGGACCGCCTGATCCGCGCGTCCCGATCGCCGATGATCTCCCGACGCAGCACCGTGGTGTGGGCGCCGGGCGCGAACCGCCCGTCCTCGGGCGCGGCGCCGGTGTCCGGGACGGACATGTACGCCGCGTACCGTGCGCACGCGGACCGTGCCGGGTCGCCGGGATCCGCGAGCAACGCTCCTCCATCGGCGTCACGCGCCACCGGCTCGAGTTTCGCGAGCGCGTCCCGCGCGGGGTCCGCGCTCGCCGTGGCCGGTGGAGCGCCGACGCGTACCCAGGCCGACACGATCGCCTTCCACGGCGCCTGGGGGGACTCCCGGGCGAAGTACATCACCGAGTGGCCCTCCTGACTCCCGGTGTTCGACACGATCGCGAACACGCGGGGGTATCCGTGGCCGCGAGGGATCCAGAAGGTGGGGTCGTTGTGGGTGAAGGGCTTGTACGGTTCGCGGTCCGGACGCAACCCGCGGACGCGGTACGACGCGAGCGAGGTCTCCAGCAGGTCGCCCGCCTCGATGCCGGCGATACGGTCGCGGTCCATGTCGGCGTTCGCCGCGTTGTTCTCGCGGTCGTAGCGGGCCAGGACCTCACGGGCCTCCGCCTCCGAGACGACCAACGGCGCCTGCCCGGACGGGGAAGCGCTCGGCGCGGCGGTGGGCGCTTGCGAATTGTTCGATCCGCCGCCGAAGGAACACGCCCCCAGCGCCAGAGCCGCCACAGCCGTGAGCCCGCACGCCCGGCCGCGCTTCGTGGACCATCCGCGCATCGTTCCCCCGAACATCCGCCCGACCCTGAGAGTCGCAGCCTGCCACACTCGGCGGACAACCCTCCCGCGACTTCGCGGCGACCTCCGGCCCGATCTCGACTGCGGACACGCCCAGTTCGGTTGGTTCAAGAGCTTTCGCGTCCTGCACCCGATTCGAGTCGGTGAGCGCCAATCGGCGGCCTGGCGGTATCAGGACTCTCCGACGAGTGGATGTGTTCGCCGTTGGTACGTCGCGACCGAAGCGGGCGACGGTGTCGGTGAGCGCGCCTACCCTCCTGACCGTTGGCATCAACGATCTCGCCTGTCACGCGACCCCCCGGACAGGCCCCAGTCGCGGTTGCTTGACTCCCGCCCCTTTCCACCAATGTGCGGTCTGGCTCCCGGGTGGCCAGCCAAGCTCTTGGCGTCACCCCGGGGGCAGACGAACACGGCCACCCGAGAGCGGACCAAACTCGTTGGCACCGGTGGAGGTTGGCTGCGACGCTGAGGGACCTCGGGCGAAGGAGCTGCCGTGGAGGACGAAGCTGTTGTCGCGATGCCGCACGCGCCGTGGACCTGGCGGTCGTGGCGGTGCTGGGACGGGGGCGCGGTGCTCGTGGACACCACGGAGTTCGCTCTCTATACCGACGCCCACATCATCGGCGGGCCGGAGGTGGACGCGGGGCCCTTCACATTCATCAACACCCTGGCCAATCCCTGGCAGCCGCGGCTGCGCCCCGGGATGGTTCTTCGCGCGGACAACTACCTGTCGCGCCCCTCGCCGAGCATGGACAGCACCGATGCGGAAGGCTGGCTGGGGCTGACCCCGGACGACGAGGTCGCTGTGCTTGCCTGCCTCGTTTGGGGTGCGAGGGTCCGGTCCGGAGGGCCGGTGCGAAGGTTCGACCCCGACGGCGACCGACGCGGGCGCCCGGTGGAACACAGCCACGAGCCGCCCGCCTTCTTCAACCCGACGCCACCTGTCATACTGCCCGGTCTCGTGGGCAGGGAAGTCCGCCTGGACGACCTGGCACTGTGGTTCGCCCGATACCGCGACCTGGTTCCCGGGGACGCCTTGACTCTGATGCGGGCGGCCCGCGCATACCGTGACGCACTGTGGTGGGCGGAACAGGACCCGGAGATCGCCTGGCTCTGGCTCGTCTCCGGACTGGAGACAGCCGCAGTCACCGAACACCTCACCGAGACCGACCCGCTTGAGAACTTGCAGGTGTGGAACGCCGACCTCAAGAAGGACCTGGTCGCCTCCGGGGACGACAGGCTGCTGAGGACAGTCGCCGACGCAGTGGCCCCGTTGGTACGCAGCGCCGCACGGTACCGGTCGTTTCTGAAGAAATACCGGCCCAACCCACCGGCCGAGCGCCCGGAGACCGATCAGGTGTCCTGGTCGAAGCGCGAACTGACCAACGCGCTGGACAAGGTGTACGGGTACCGCAGCGCACGGCTGCACGCAGGCCGGCCCTTCCCGCAGCCGATGTGCCTGCCGCCGGACCGCTCCGCGAAGCGACCGCCGCCGGAACGCCCGCCGGGACTCGCTTCGGCTGTGGGCGCCCACACCTGGATGGCACAGGACCTGCCGATGCACCTTCACATGTACGCCTACATCACCCGGGGCGCACTCCTGAACTGGTGGCGGACACGCGCTTCGCAGGAAGATCATCCCGCCCCAGGGCGCCCCCCGGCCCAGGGCCATCCGGGTGGCCGCTAAATCACCGGCAGCCCCGCGCCCGCGCAACTAGGTTGCTCCCATGGTCTTCCGCTCCCGCCGCCTCGAGGACTTGCTCGGTGGCACCGTCGACGCGATCTCGTACACCGACCTCGCCGAACTGGTCCGCAACGCCGACGCGACGGAGACCGAAGACCTCGACTACAAACGCGCCCACTACACCGCGACGTCGGAAAGCCGAGAAGAACTCGCCAAGGACGTCTGTGCGTTCGCCAATCACCTCGGCGGTGTCATCGTGATCGGCATGGCGGAGGCCCGCGGCGTCCCCTCCAAAATCTTCGACGTCGAACTCGACGACCGTCACGTGCGTGAACTCCAAGCCCGTATCGCGTCGACCACCGCCCCGCCTGTCCGGTGGGAGCCCCACCGCGTGGAGAATCCCGACAGCCCGGGCCGCGGGTTCCTCCTCATCGCCGTCCCGCGCAGCCCGCACGGCCCGCACGCCGTCACCGCGCCGCCCACCGCCCCGACCGAGGTTGCCTTGCGGTATCCCCGCCGCGCGGGCAGCAAGACCGACTGGCTCACCGAGACACACGTCGCAACCGCCTATCAGCAGCGCTTCCAGGCGGCAGCCGACCGCCGGGAACGCATGCGCGAAATCCAGACCGACATCGTCACCGACTACATCCAGCGGGCCCAGCCACACCTGCTGGTCAGCCTGGTCCCGGACGTGCCCGGCGAGATGACCGTCAACCAGCGCACCTTTGCCTCCTACCGAGACGCCCTCGCAAGCTCCCGGCCGTTCCTGGGGATGGGGGAGACCCCGTTCCCCGACATCCAGGTCGGCCGGGGCAAGCTGCGGGCGGGCTGGCCGGAGCCGAACACCCGCAGGGATGTGGCGTACCTGTACCACGACGGATCAGGGACCTGGGCGCACCCCTTCCGCGACGCGTACCTCCATTCGGACGGCGACGACGGACAGGTGCGCGCCCTCCCGGCGTACGGAGTGGTCCACCGGGTGATGTCGGCCGTGGCCTTTCTCGCCGCCCACGCCCGCGACCGCTGCGGCGCCACCGGCACGGCGAACATCGAAGTCGACCTGGTCGACGAGATGTACTCCCACCCCTACGCCCCGCCGGAGCCCTATCCGCGTCCTGGCGTGCCGACCCGGGACCCGGCGATTCGGCTCGCGCTCGACCAGGGCACGGTGTGGGAGGAGGTGGAGTCCTTGGTGATCGCGGAGGCGCAAGCCTCAGCCACCGCGTTGTTGGACGACTTGGCCGACGAGGGTGCCGGCCTGGTCCAGGCTGCTTCCGTCCTTGCGGATCAGCTCTTCCACTGCTTCGGCATCCCCGAGGCCCGCCCGGTCACTGCGGCAGGCGAGCTGCGCCGTCCAGATCGCGCGGACGCCCACAGCGCAGCTCTCCTTCAGTGGGCGCAGGCACGGGTCATCCCCGTGATCTGAAGGCGGCCGCCGCAACGAGCCGGACCGGCGGCGCCTGACTGCGCCACGGCCGTGGCGCGTGTCGCCGAAGCGAGCGGACCGCGCTACCGGTCGACCTCCTGAAGAGGTGTCTCAGCGGCTGGGGTTGTGTGAGCGGGGTTGATCCATGTCGGGCGCAGGGTCCGTCACAGCAGCCGATGTGCGCGACCCACGCGCAGAGTTGGGATGCTTCTTCCAGGTGGGCGGCGTTGAAGCGATGGAAGCCGTCGATCAGGAACAGATAGTCGTCACCGCCTGCCGGCAGGGTGTGGACCAGGACAAGCGGAGGGAGAGACACCTGTCGGCGGATTGCCAGGCGCAGGCTGTTGATCTTGCGCCAGCTGTCGTCGGCGTCGGGATCGTCTATGAGCTGGGAGCGGTCGAGGTGGCGGGTCGCCACCGTCGCGCGGTCCCAGCAAGCAAGATCTTCAGTGCTGCGGTAGTTCGCAGCCAAGACGTCCACGACCGTGCCGAAATCCTTGCACGGCGATGTCCTGTGCAGGTCGCTTAATGTCATCCGCGTCGTCACGCGGCCAGGTTAGGTGCAGGTCGACGCCTCACACAGTCGAAACGACCGGTCGGATTCGGATGAAAAGTCGCTGACCGATCACCCGTCCGGGGGTCGCTGCGGCAGCCCACAACGCCGTAGGTCGGTTCGGAACCGCCCCCGGCATCACCCTCGTGGTCACGCGATGTTGCTTTTGCGGATGAGCATGTAGGCGATTATCTGGTGGTCGGCGGCGGCTTGGGCCCATTGGCTGGCCCGGTCGGACCAGCACCGGGTGCGGGCCGAACGCGACACCGCCCCGGCTCTGGGCGCGATGCTGCGCGCGGCGTGGCCCGCGCACGGCCAGGACGCGATAGCCTCGACGTCCCGCCGGTCGGCGCGGACCCGGTCGCCTCGGTCAAGGCCCCAGATTGCCGTGCCGAGGGATACCCGTGACCGCAGCCACCACCCCGCTGTTGCTCGTCGACGGCCACCACCTGCTCTACAACGCCTGGTTCGGCTTCCCCGCCCGCATCACCAGCCGCAAGGGGGCCGACCTCACCGGCGTGTTCGGCACCCTCGCCCTGCTCCGCAAGGCGCACCGCGAACACGCTCCCGGACACGAGGTCTTCGTCGCCTTCGACGGCGAACACGGCAGCGCGGCTCGCGCCGAGACCGACCCCGACTACAAGGCCAACCGCGCCAACGCCGACCACAGCCCCATCGCGTCCCTGCCCTGGGTGAAAACCGCCCTCGACTCGATCGGCGTGCGTTGGATCGAGCACGACACGGCCGAAGGCGACGACACCATCGCCACCCTGACCACCCGAGCCCTCACCGAGACACGGCCGGTGCGGATCATGTCCGGCGACCGCGACCTCCTGCAACTCCTCACCGACCCCGCCGTCAGCGTCCTCAACCGCGGGGCCCCACCGGGCCGACGCGTCCAGACCCGGCCCGACGTCCACACCCGCTTCGGCGTCCACCCCGGGCAGTGGCCGTGCTTTCGAGCCCTCACGGGCGATCCGGCCGACAACATCCCCGGCATCCGCGGGGTCGGAGCCCTCACCGCCGCGCGACTCCTGTCCGGCGGCCTCACCCTCGACGGACTCCTGGCCTCCGACCGCCTGGTGGGCGCCGTCGGCGCGCGCATCGCCGCCCACGCCGAAGACCTGCGCCGATGGCGCGACCTGATCCGCCTCGACCACAACGTCGAACTTCCCGACGACCTGACCACAGGGCATCCCACACCACAGCTCGCACCCGCCGCCGCGATCCTGGACGACCTCGGACTGTGGGACACCGCAACACTGAACACGCCGTCGCCCACCGAGAAGGACCGGATCGCATGCTGAGCCCGGCCGACGGCGCACCCGTGACCTACATCGACTCGAGACCACCACCCTCGACGAACGCCACCGCCGCCAGGTGTCGAACTTCGCGCACCCGCTAACCTCGCGCTTTCATGAAGCGGGGCGTCTGACATGCGGTCAGAGAAACGGAAAGTGCTCCTGACCTGCAACGATGGGACTTCTCTAGGGTCCTGTCGGCTGCACGGAAAGAAGCACTTCCCAGGTGAAGAAGGATAGCGGTTCGTATCCGCGTGTCCGGGTCGAGCCCGGTGGGTCGGGGATCGTCTCGCGGGCCGGTGGGGTGTTGTTGACCGAGACGGCCCGTGCGGTCGGGTTGGATCGTGCGTTGTCGGGCGCGCTCGCGCCGTGGCGTAAACCGAGGGCGGTCCACGATCCGGGGAAGACGGTCCTGGATCTCGCGGTGACGCTCGCGGTGGGCGGAGACTGCCTCTCCGACGTGGCAATCCTGCGGGAACAGCCCGGGGTGTTCGGTCCGGTGGCGTCCGACCCGACGGTCTCGCGCCTGGTCACCGCCCTGGCCGCCGTCGGGCCGAAGGCGGTGACCGCAATCCGGGCGGCCCGCGCCGCGGTGCGCGAACGGGCCTGGAACCTCGCCGGACCGGCGTCGCCGGTCGTGGACGAGCGGTTGACGATCGACCTCGACGGCGTCCTGGTCACCGCGCACTCCGACAAGGAAGGCGCGTGCCCGACCTGGAAGAAGACGTTCGGGTTCCATCCGTTGTGGGCGTTCGCCGACCACGGCCCGGAAGGGGCCGGTGAGCCCCTCGCCGTGTTGTTGCGGCCCGGGAACGCCGGCTCGAACACCGCGAGCGACCACATCGAGGTCACCCGCCAGGCCCTCGCGCAGGTCCCGAAACGGCACCGGCGGGGCCGGAACACGCTGATCCGCACGGATTCGGCGGGCGGCACCCACGAGTTCCTCGCGTGGCTCTCCCGGCCGGGCCGGTGGTTGTCGTACTCGGTCGGGTTCACGATCACCGACCGGATGCACGCGGCGATCCTCGCCGTGCCGAAGGCGGCGTGGACGCCGGCGTACGACGCCGACGGCCGTCCGCGTGAGGGCGCGTGGGTCGCGGAGGTCACCGACATGCTCGACCTGTCGGGGTGGCCGAAGGGCATGCGGGTGGTCGTGCGCAAGGAACGCCCGCACCCCGGCGCGCAGTTGCGGATCACCGACGTCGACGGCAACCGTTGTGTCGCCTTCGTCACGAACACGGCGGGCGGGCAACTCGCGGACCTCGAACTCCGCCACCGCCGACGCGCCCGCGCCGAGGACCGCATCCGCCAGGCGAAGGCGACCGGCCTGCGAAACCTGCCGCTGCACGGTTTCGCACAAAACCAGATCTGGTGCGAACTCGTCTCGCTCGCCTGCGAATTGGTCACCTGGACGCAGATGCTCGCCCTGACCGGCGACGCGAAACGGTGGGAGATCAAGAAGCTCCGCTTCCGCCTCTTCGGCGCCGCCGCCCGCCTGGTCCGCACCGGCCGAAGACTCGTCGTCCGTCTGCCCGACCGATGGCCCTGGACCGGGCACATCCTCGAAGGGATCGCCCGGCTCGACCAGCTCGCCGCACCCACATGAAACCCGACCCGCTCGCCCCGACGAACGAGACAAAGCCCGGAGACGTGGAACCCGGCGCCCACCCGACGCGACAATCGGGCCACCGGCATGCCCAAGCATCAAAAAGACCCACCTCACAAGCACAGAGTCCCCGTCAGCGAACCGACGAGGACTCATGAACGATCGAGGCTAAAGTCCCCGGTGGCATCAATGCCTGTCGCAGAATAGGCAGGAGTTTTCGGCCGGGTCGGCGTAGCCTGACGGTCCCGGCACATCCCCCCTTGCCGGTGATGGGCCCGTGATCCCCACCCCCACCCGGGATCGCGGGTCCTCGGCCTGGCCGGGCCGCCCCGACGGCACGGCGAATCGGCGCGGCTTCCATCGACGGGTTCGTCGCGGCCCGAGCACGCGACGTCACCACCGTGTTGTGCCAACGCTGTGGGCGTTCGCGTGGACATCCCCCGGGTAACGCGCTTGCGGAGACGCGGAGTTGCCGGGCTTGACCCCCGAGCATCGCGCGGTGCTCGGCCTGCAGGTCGAAGCACGCGGCGGGTTCCGGGTCTCCGCAGGCACAGGTTCCTTGCAGGCGTGGCTGCTCTCGGCACCGCGGTTGCTCTCAACTGCCGGATCGCGGTTGCACGCCGCAGCCATTCGTCGGGGTCGGTCACAGAAGGGATCCGGATCGGTCGGTCTCAAGCCCCCACATGCGTTGTCCGAATGTAGTGGGCTCGACACCTACGCCACGCCCGCGACGGCGCATACAGGCCGCGTTCGCGGACACCGGACCAGGTCCGATCCCCGCGAACTCACCGTGTGTGTCGGAACGGATCGCTATCGTGGTCGAGTTCAGGGGAGGACCGTCTCGGGGGAGGCTGCGCATGGTCCGCAGTATGTTCGGCGCCGGCGCGTCCGCCGCCCGTCAGTCCCGCTCCATCCGCAGCGCCCACCGGCGGGCGCGGCACCGCATCGCCCTGCGGCGCGCCCCGCTGGTCGCGGGGATGGCGTCTCTCGTCGGGTGGGTGGCGGCCGCGGCCTCCGCGTCCGCGAGCTTCGGCGCGGGCGCGGGCATCGTGGTGGGCGCGACCCTCACCGGCGGCTCGTACACGCGCTCGCTCACCGCCGATCGCTGGGCCAAGGGCGCCAAGGGGGAGCGGCGTACCGCCCGTTCGCTGGCCCTGGCCCGCGGCTGGGTCGCGTTGCACGATCGGGCGATCCCCGGCTCGGCCGCGAATTTGGACCACATCCTCTTCGGCGGCGGAGGGGTGGTCTACCTGGACACCAAGACGTGGACCTCGACCAAGTCGCGGGCGCGTTTCGACGCCGACGGCCGCCTGTGGTACGGCAGATACCCCCAGGACAGGGCCCTGCGCACGGTGCGATGGGAGGCCGACCAGGCCCAGGAGGCGCTGGGCGTGGGCGTGCAGGCGGTGATCTCCGTCCACGGTCAGCCGCATCTGCCTCGTCGGGGCACCGTGGTGGACGGCGTCACCGTCGTGCCCGCCGAGGCCCTGCGTGAGTGGCTCGACGCCCGACCGCGTGTGCTCGACCAGAGCCGTGTCGCCGCGCTGGTGGCCCTCGCCGAGAACGCCCTTCCCCCGTACGTCCACTGACCCCGGAGGCATCGTGTCCGACGTCCCGCCCGGCTACGTCCGCGTGCGCTCGCACCTGCGCCGCAAGTCCCGCCCTCGCCCAGCCGTCAGCGATGGGGGTGACGGCTTCTCGTTCGGGGGGATGGCGACTTTCGGCGGCATCGCGCTCGTCGTGGTCGTCGGGGGATGCAGCCTCCTGAACGCGGGCGACGACAAGCCCGACACCGAGTCCGCCGCCAAGAGCGCCGTCACCGCGTCGACCGCCCCGACATCGGCCGCCACCCCGCCCGGCACACCGGCGGCGAAGGCACCGGCAGCCCCGGCAGCCGAGGCGCAGGTCACCCGCACCACCGTGACCGCGCTGCAGAAGATCGGTCTGCCGATGCGGTCCCGACCCGGCGCCGGTTCCACCGTCACCACGGTCCCCGTGGGCACCGACCTCACCGCCACCTGCGCCAGCACCGGGCCCACCACGTGGGGCTGGCACGGAGTCCGCAGCAACCTGTGGGCACGGGTGACCACCGACAACGGCATCACCGGGTACGCGCCCGTGGCGTGGCTCCAGGCGCCGGCCACCCTCCCCGCCTGCTGAATCCGCCGGCCAGCAGGCGCGAACGGCAGTTCGGGGCGACGCCGGCTCCGTGCATGCCCGGGCGCCCACACACCGATCTCTGCGACCAAGTCGGCTTCGGATGGCTCGGATACGTCACCTCGGTGCGGTCCGTGGATCGAGCGATGCCAATGACGATGGGTCGATGTCGTGGGAGCAGCCCTCCCGTGAGCCGATGGCCATCGACTTCGCGTGGACCCCCACCACCGGCAGCCGCTTCGGCTCCCGGGCTGCGAGAGGTTGTGTCCCGCGGAGAGGGCCTACGAGGCGGATTCGTGGTCGGTGTCGCAGACCCCTGCGAAGAGGAGCTCCCACAGGTCCAGGCGTCCCTGCGCCTGCTTGGCGGTCACGTACTCCTGGTGCGAGCGGCCCTGTTCGCCGTACAGCTCCGGGTTGCACAGGGCATCCACGAACGCGATCGTGATCAGTTCCGCGTCCGGGTCGATCTCGCGAAGCCGCGCGAGATTGGCGTCCAGGGCCCACGCGTCGGTGGCCTCGTCGAGGAACTCGCGGAGAACCGGATCCTGCTCGTGTATGTGCCGTTCCTTGCGTGGACTACCGGGAAGCCCATCACGGGCAATCGGCTCGATGGGGGCGGTCATCGCAGAGAGGGAGTTTCCGCCGTCGCTCGGGTCGCCGTTCTTCCGCGCGACGCTCACCGACACAGCTCTTGCACGTCCGACCGCGCGCCGCGCACCGTCATCCGAAGTCGATGCGCTGGGACCGGTTTCCGCCACGCGGCGATCACCGGACCATGCCGTCGCCGACGCCCTCGACCCCTGGCGTCTCGACCGCGTCGGACGCCTGCGGAGGGTCGTTCGGCGGGAGGGCGCCCTGTGGCCGTCAGGTCCCGGGCAGGTTGGCGATATAGCCGTTGGCGCAGTCCCCGCGCATGGAGCGCGCCAGTTCGGCGACGTGCCGTGCCTGGGCCGCGGACAGGCGCCGTGCCTCCCACAGCAGGGCGGCGGCGTCGACCGCCTCCGGGCGCGGGGGTGGTGGTGCCTCGGGCATGTGGACGCCCGTCAGCGCCGCCAGCTCCGGGGCGTCGATCCCCAACACGGCCGCGAAGTCCGTCACCAGGCGAGGCGTCAAATCCTTGCGACCGCAGCCGATCAGACCGTAGGTCGACGCCGCCAGGAGCGTGGGCGTCGCGACCGCCAAGACCCTTTGCATGCCCGTCCAGCCCAGATTGCGGTACTGGAGCATGCGGATGACCGCTCCGCCCCGATCCGCGAGGGTCGCGAGCGGCTTCGGGACGAAGTCGGAAAGCCTTCCCTCCTGAGGCAACGAACGGATGAACCGCAGGAGTTCACGCCGCCCCGCCGCCGGGCACCCCCCCACGGGGACGACGCGGCTCGCCCGCAAGTTGTGCCAGCGGAGACCGTGTCCCCGCCCCGGGGCCGAGGGGCGTCGAACACTCATGTTGCAACCCCCGCGGCATCGACCGATTCGGCGTGCTCGACCCAGCACTTCGCACACCGGACGGACGCCCGATCGTCAACCCCTCCCCGGGCGTCGTCGGCGGTGAACGGCCGGTGCAACCCGGGGTCGCTGCTCCCGCATCCGGTGCCGGTACCGGTCGAGGCCGCGTGGGGGAGGAGACGGGCGTCCAGTTGCGCTGTCACCAGGCGGTGGTCCCCGGCCGCGTCGCTTGGCACCAGGGCAGGGCTTCCTTGCGCCGGGTGGCATCCGTTTTACAGGCTCATCAGTCAACGGATGGGCTGTGCATGCGGCCGACCCGGCGGGTCTCCTCCAGCGGATACGGGGTCTGCCTGCTCCGGCGCTGGAAGGTGCGGTTGAAGTCCGATATCACGGCGGCGGTCGGTGCATGCCGGATGAGGATCGCTGCGGCCTCCTCGGGGATTCCGGTGGGGCGCTTGCCCTCCGCGAAGGCGCGCACCAGTTCGTAGCGGCCGTCCGCGTCCTCTCTCCGATATCCGAACAGAGCGGTGACCAGCCAGTTCACCAGATACGTGGCGGTGTAATCGCGGTCGTAGGTCCGATGCCGGTCGAAGAAGTCGGCCTCGTCCTTCGGCAGTTCGAACCGGGAGGACAAGGCGAGGCCGTAGTCCGCGAAGTACAGGCGCCGACCGTCGGTCAGGATGTTCTCGAAGTGCGCGTCGAAGTGCAGGAGCCCGCGGCTGTTCATGAACGAGGTGCCGACCGCCAGATCCCTCTCCACCATCGTGCAGGCCCGGTTGGCGGTCCGCTCTCCTGCTTCGACCCGGGTGCCCAGCCACCGGTGCAGGTTCTGCGGGATGTACTCCAGGAACAGCGCGACGCTCGCCCAGGACTCTCGGAGAGCCCGGATCCGGCGGCGTACCCGCGAATCGCCGCCCCAGTAGGCCACGGCCCGTTCGACGTCCGCCAGTTCCTCGGGCAGGGGCGTCGTGTCCGGCAGCACTCTCCAGTGGTACATCAGGGGGAAGCCCTCGTATTCGCCCGCGAGTACCCAGTTCGTCGTCATGGTGTGCACGGCGAGCTCTCTCCAGGCCCCGAAGCCCGGCCCGCCGATGGCGCCGACGCCGTAGTGGCAGAAGACGGGCAACTCGAACAGGTTCGCCGTGGACCGGACATGCTCGGGCCGTCTTTCCAGGTCGGTGAGAGGCACCCGCTTCACGAAGACGGGGGTTCCGGCGACCTCCAGCAGGGACGCCTTCCCGCCGATGCCGGACCCGATCGGCACTGCCGTGTCCACGAACTCGCGCAGCGCGCGATCACTGCACATGGCCAGGGATGTGGAGACGGCGCCATGGGCGGTGAGACGCGCACCGCGCGACATGTCAGGGACTTTCACGGTTGCCTCCATCCGGATGCCGGCCTCGCGTCGCGTATCCCGCGATGGCGGCGGATCCGAGCCGAGCTGCGACCACCGCACCACCAGCCGCACCTTCCCGGTGACCTTATGTGTGCGCGCGAGAGAATCGCGTGCGAGAGGTGTGGGTTCGTTCAGTCGCGGCCGGCGTTTCGGAGGTGTTCCGCTGCGCGGCGGGCGAGTCGGTCCGAGGTGGTGGGGTCGAGGCCGGCGTCGGCGGGGAGCGTGATGGTGGCGAGGTTGGGCCCGATGCGTACGAAGATCGAGTCGACGGTTCTGGTGTCGCCGCTCTGGTTCGTGACGATGCGCATGCCGAGTGTCTCGTCCCCGACGGTGGGGGAGGCGACGGCACGAAAGCGTGCCGTGGCACCCGCCCACGACACGGGCAGGTCTGCACAGCCGGTCAACATGGCGCGGGTCTTGGCCAACTGAAGCGCGGCACCGTTGCCTTCATATGCCTGGACGGTGGCGACCAGCCGGGTGCCGGCCGTGTCCTCGAAGGTTCGTTGTGCGCCGAGGAGGACGACGATCGGGCCGGTCGGGGCGCCCGCCAGGGCGCGGTCGCACCCGGCGTCGCCGCTGACACCCGAGTACGGCGCGGCGGCCGGCTTGGGCCCGGTGTCGGTCAGGGCGCCCGCGGTCCAGCCGGTGCCGACGTCGTCCACGGTCAACACGGCGCGCCTGGCCCGCTCCGGGGTCAGCGCGGCCGTGGTGGTGACCGGGGGAGTGGTGGGAGGGCCGGAGGGGGTGTGCTTCATGGTCGAGGCAACTCCCGGGCGTCCCTCGAACGCGGAGGCCACCGTCGTGATGGTTGCGGGGTCCTTGAGTTTGACGCGGAAGGACTCCGGGAGTTGCTCGGCCGTCATGGCGTCGACGAGGAGGGGGTTGCCGGCGTTCTGCGCGCGAAACAACTCCCACGCCTGTCTCCGGTCCTCGAAGTACACGTGCTTGACCTGCGGCATGGCTTTGAGGGCGGCGAGGATCTCCTCGCGTTGGACGGTGGTGACTGCGCCGTTCGAGCAGCCGCCCGTCTTCGGGTCGGAGGCCTGGCACAGGAACACCGCCAGGTCCACCTTCCCGGCCCAGAAGTCGACGCCCGGCGGCAGGTTGTCCGTGTCCCAGGCGGGAGCCTCCTCGTCCGCGTTGTCGGAGCCGGGCCCGGCCGACCCCGCGACCGCTGAGGGGGCGGCCTTCGGGTGCTGCGGGGGTGCCTTCCCGCCGTCGCCGCCGGAGCAGGCGGCGGCCGTCGTGATCGACAGGATCACGGCCGCGCATCGGATGGCGATCCCGCCCGTACGGGACGTGCTTTGCTTGCCCATGCTCATCCCCCGATGTGAACGTGTCTGGTACCGAGCGTAGTTGGTGGGTCTCTCACCGGATCCGACCCACCCTTGTGGATGTCCGCCAGGTCGGACGTCCCGCGCGCCCGCGGGTCGTTCCGGGGGGATGCTGCGTCGTGTTCGGTTGCACGGGCGATCGGGTTGGATGATGGCCGGGATCGGTCGGTCTGGCCTATTCCTTTCGGAAGGTCCGAGGTCTACCGTTTACGGCCCGGGAGAGGTCCGGTGTCCTGCGTCACCGGGCGCCTCCGCCCGCACGCCCGACGGGTGACCCTCCGGTGTGCGGCTCCCGGTGGGGCCCCTGCCCCAGGGCAGGGGCCCTACGCAACGCCCGGAGATCGTACTTTCCCTGTCGCACTCCCCGAGGGATCGCGCACTCGGAGGATCGCCGTCGAGTCCCCGCCCCAGGACGTGCTTCCGGTTCTCCGGCGTACCTGCGACACAGCGTCTCGGGAGCGTGTCTGCTCGAGGAACGGGAGGCACACGCACTCCTGGAGGCCTGTTCCTCGCCGCGGCGGACGCCGAGACGGCGGCCGAACCTCTGGTTGGTCCCGGCATTCGGTCTCGATCGGCTCTGTTGTGGGGGGAGAATGCTGCGCATGACGAATTGAAGAGCGCCGGTCGGGCGGTACCGCTGGGTCAAGGTCACGTCCTGGGACGTTGCCCGGGACGGGGACCGACGCGTCTGCGCCGCGTGCGGAACGATCGTCCGTTCCTATCAGTTCCGCCTATACCCGCCCGAATCCCGGTGGTTCGAGCGGTGCATCGGCCTGGCTTGGTGTTTCGGGTGCCGAATCTTCTCGACGGCGTTGGTTCATGTGCCCCGGGCGCGAGTTCTCGTGGACGCTCTGGCGTCGCTTCCCGCAGACCACCGGGAGCGGCTGCTTCGCAAGGAGGCGGCGCTGATCGAGTACCTCAACAAGCAGGCGGGGAACGAGCAGTCGAAGCCGTCCAGCAAATAGCCGGGGTGGCCGTCTTCTTCGCCTGCCAATTGGCCCTGGTCCGGGCCGGGCGGCAGGACTCGGCGCCGCTCTCGATGATGGCGCGCCGATGAAGAGGCGATCGATGACGGTCGCGTAGAGCGGATTCGTTGACAGCGCCGCGGCCCAGGATGGAGGTGGCCCGACCGCAGGGCCCTTTGGCCGGCACTACTACTCGGACCGTTGTCCGGGCAGTAGTGCGGGAAAAGCACCGCAACAATGGCTACCACGAGACGTCCATGACCCTGATGTACGCGGTCTGGGTGGCGGCGTCGGGGTGGCTTCCACTGCTGCCTTTCGATCGGTCCTGCTGGCCGTCTTCGTCGTCGTACTCGCGTGCTACCTGACGTACGTGTGGAGACAACCTGTTCACTTCATAGCGACACCTGTGGATGATCGACTCGATGCCTAGATGCCGGTTCACGCGGTGTCGAACGTCAACCGGCGCGGAGGCGGTCGGCTGTGGAGCGGCCCAAGAGGGAGGCGGCGGCGGGGACACGGGCGTGGGGACGAAGTCGGGTGCGCATGAGGGCGATCGCGGTCTCGACCTGCCCGCAGGAGCTCGACCCGGCCACCGTGCGCGGCGGACGGTCCAAGACGCGAATCGACGCCCAGCCCACGACAGCACCGGTCCAGATGCCGCGAGCGCCACCGATTCATCCCTTCGGCTGAGAAGCATGGATCGACGTACATGTCATCGAAGGAATGGCTAGGTTGCCTCCATGGGAATCACGCAGGAAGAAGCGCAAGACGCCCTGGAGCAACCGACGCATGCGAAGCCGCCCTACCGGAGGGCGAGTCTGACCCGCCTGGACCTGTCGCTCGCCGCCGCCGCGACCGTCGAGAAGGCACTCGAACTGGTGGCCGCCACACCGGAGCAGACGACCGAACCGAGCGAGGCGGCGGACCTGCTGCCGATCGCCAAGCAACTCGTCGCGCTCGCCAACGAAACACTGATCGCGACCGCGGTTCACGCCCGGGAAACCGGGGCCAACTGGCCCGAGATCGGCGCGCGGGTGGACAGCCAGCGCCAGAACGTCACCAAGCGCTGGGGCACGCACCACGACACGTGGGTCGAGCGCAACGTCGAGCCGGACGGGCGGCCCCGGTGGAAGCGCGCGCAAGACGTCGCGAAGGAAGCCGCAGACCTGGACGCGTGGCTGGAGGAGTTCGGAGGACACCACGCGCCGGACACCGGCCAGGGCGTCTCCCGCGCCCTGCTGCGGATGGGCGCGGCCGAGGAGTTGGCCCTGCTCGACGCCTACGTCGGCCGTCCGATCGGCATGTGGGAACTGATGATCACCCGCGCCCGCCAGTCGCAGCTGTGCGCGCAGCTCGCCGAGGAAGAGTCCGATCCCGAGACCGCGCAACGACTGCGCACCGACGGACAACAGGCCCGGGACCAGGCCGAGGAGGTACGGCAGCTCCTGCGACTCCAGGCCGCCACTGATAACGGTCACGACCCCACGGAGCCGGCGTCGTGACCGACCGCGAGATCAGGGCTCTGAAGCCGCCGGACGAGGCTCGGATCGCCCACGCAGACGTGCTGAGCCGGCTCGCCGAGCGGGCCCTGGAAGAATTCGGCGCGACCGGACACGAGCCCGGCGACGTCCTGGCCGCCGTGCTGGAGCGCGTGCGCGGCGCGAGTTGGGAACAGATCGCGGAGGGCGCCCACATCGTGGAGGCGCGGGCCCGCGAGCGGTGGCAGGGCGACGTACGCGCGTGGACCGCGCTGGGCCGACGCCGCAAGCGGGCCGAGGGCGAGGGCCTCAAGCTCGCCCGCGACCTCGGTACCTGGTATCGGAAACTGTTCCCGAAGGCCGAGCACACGGTCCTCACCGGACTGGCCGCCGTGGACCCGCGCGACGTCGTTGCCCGGGACGCCGCCGACCGCGACCGCGCGAAGGCCGCCACCCTGCGCGACCGGATGGGCCACGCCATGGACGCCTCGACGGCGGCGTACAACTCGAACTCGCGGACCGCGTGGGCACAGGCCGTGTACGCCCAGGCCGCGCTGTACGAGGAACTCGCCGCAGTGGAGCCCCTTTGGCTGACGAACATCGCGACACCGCGAGCCGCTACCGCAGCACCGCCGACGACATCGCGGCCCACCCGGGCACCGAGATCCACGCCGGTCTCGGCGAGGACCGGTCCACCACTGCCACCGACCACACAAGCGAGACGCCATGACCACCGACGACGACCGGGCCGGCGACGCGTGCCGCGAACGCCTCACCGCCATCAACGCCGTTCTCGACCCGCCCCGCCTGTTCGAGACCGGTGCCGCTACGTCGAGTTGTTTGCCGACCTCGGCGCCCCGATGGGAACCGCCGGGTGAGTGCATGCGCTTGGGGTCCCCCCGACCGTTGACGCCTGTGCTTGCCCGATTCTGCTACTCGTCCACCTCGACCAGCCCTGCGGCGCGGGACCACGCGGCAGCCTTCGATCGGGCCGTGCCCCACTGGGAGAGTCGGATGGCGCCGTCCCGGGTGAGGTGGTCGGGTTCGGCGAGGCCATAGTGCTGGAACAGGTCGCAGAGCAGCATCCAGGCGGCGCAGGCAAGTGGGGTACCGCCGTCGGCCAGGTCTTCGACGAGGGCGTACGCCTCTCCCGTGGCCGTGACGTGTGGATCTTCACCCACTGTGTGCCACGAGTCCGGATTGCTGTGCGAAGCCACCATCAGATGAATCGGATTCGTCTTGCCGACCAGTGAATCCGGCCGGGCACGGGCGCACAAGGTCGCCCGGATCGCCGCCGTGCCCGATGTTCCCGCGGCGTCGGCGTGCTTGCCCAGGTGATGCAGTGCGCCGACGACGGTGTGCACCACCGAGTCGACGTCGACACCGCCGGGAGCATTCATTACCACCGGGTTGCTCTGGGTGTGGTCGCGTCGCAAGGCGGCGTGGGTCCAGGCCCCCGAGCCGTCCATGTGCAGCTCGGCGCGGTAGGTGGGGCGGGCGTGCTCGGAGGCGAGGATGACACGGCGCGCACCGATTCGGAAGTCGCGGAACAATCCGACGTCCAAGCCCTGGTGGGGGCGGTCGTCTGTTGCCAGTGCACGCAGTCGTGACCGGGTGTCGTTGTCGAGCCGCAACGTGCCGGGGATGTCGGGGACCAGCGAGACCGCGACGATGGGCCGTGCCGGTTGCGCGCGCGCCGCGCCGTCGAGTGCCTCTTCCTCGACGGATACGATCCGGCGTCCGCGGGACGCCAGTTCGCCGAAGCGCCTTCGATAGGCGGTCGCGATCTCGGATTCCGACAACAACCGAGTCGTGTCGCCGTTGCGCACCGGATAGCCGTAGACGGCCTTCGTGTCGCGGATCACCAGGTGCGGGGCCTCCACGCTGCGCGACACGGCCACCAGCAGGATTCCCTTCCGCGCGCCGGGGTGCTCAGGCAGGGTGTGGAGCTCGTAGCGCGGCAGTGGGAAGACGCGGGAGGCGATCGTCTCCCGGATCGAACATTGGCGGGCGTCCGCGAGATCGATGGTGTTCACCTTGCTTGGCACGCGTTGAACTTCGAACATGCCGATGACCAGGACGCCACCGACGGTGTTTGCCAACGCGGCGACGTCCTTGCCCAGTTCCTCCCGACCTTCCTCGTTCGCTTTGTAGTGCTCGCTCTTGTAGTCCAGGTCGTCCGTCTCGGCCGCGGACGGATTGTGGACGAGCGCAGCGACGGTGTCGAACGACACCTCGTCCAGTCGGGCTCCGAAAAGCGATTCGATACGGCGCAGTCGCACGGTCATGGCGCGCAGGGTATTACCGGCGACCCCGGCCGGGTGGGCGACTCGATCGAACCGAACGCTGCGGTAACTCGCCTCTCGGGCGCCACGCTTGCTTCCGTCGGTGTCCGTTTCTCGGACCACAATGAGGTCCATGAGCTACTTGAGCGGCCGGCAATTCTTCGCAGGATCATTGCTGTCCAGCGTCCTCACCGACAAGGCCGAGAAGATGCGGAAGGAAGCGAGCGGCTGGGAGTCAGACCAGGTACTCGCCACTTCCGAAGCCGACATCGTCAACTACCTAGTGGCCGCCCACACCGTGGTCTGCCCGGTGATGGATCGGCACGGGATCCAGATCGCCGCGACATCCGAACAGGCAGTCAACCAGGGCTTCGACGACGAGCGGTACCTGAGCCGGATCGAGTTCGCGATCCCCTTCATGGGCGCTCCGGAGGTGTTCTACCTCAACCCCGGCCAGCGGCTGGTGAAGAGATGGAACGCAACGGCGCGGGATGGGGAACTGCGAATCCTCTGGGAAGGGGAGGCAGGCGACAGCGGCGGCGCCAGAAGGCATCTGGACACGTACCTCGACGAGTTCGACCAGCACCTCGACCGTGCCCGACCACAGATTCAGCAGTACAACGACCGCCTGCCCGGCCTTGCCGAGAAGTGGCTGGCCCAGCGAAAGAGGAAGGTCTTGAAGGACCGCGGAATGGTGGCGGACCTCGGTTTCCCGATCCGACACCGGGACGTGACCGGGGCGTACCCGGTCCCGGTGATCCGACGGAAGGTGAACGTCAAGCCGGCGAGACCCGAGACGACCCCCTCGTTCGAGCCCGAGCCCGCACTGGCCATCGCGGACTACGAGGAAGCCCTTCGCGTCCTCGCGTTCGCCCGAAACGGCCTGGAACGCAGCCCCACGACCGTGAAGAACCTGGGAGAGGAGGACATCCGGAATGTGCTGCTGATCAGCCTCAATACTGCTTTCGAGGGAGCGGCCGGCGGGGAGTTGTTCAACGGGAACGGCAAGACCGATCTGCTCATCCGCGAGCGCGACCGCAACGTCTTCATCGGAGAATGCAAGATCTGGTCCGGCGCGAGGGCGTTCAACGAAGCGGTCGACCAACTGCTCGGCTACATGGTGTGGCGGGACACCAAGGGGGCGCTGCTGGTGTTCGTTCGAAGCGGCAACCCGGGCGAGATCACCGAGAAGGCCGTCAGGGTGCTCGCCGACCACCCATCGTGCAAACGGGTCCTGCCCGGCGGCACCGAGGAGCGCCACGACTTCGTCCTCGGATCCACCCATGACCCGAACCGCGACATCCACCTCGCCCTGCTGGTGTTTCACCTGCCGAAACCGTAGAACAAGATCGGGCAGGACCACGAGTTTCGCCCCGGCAACAGTGGCCTCCGGGCGGCGCGGGTCGCACGGGGAGCGCGGTCGCATTCAGGGAACGGGTGCGGGCGGGTAGGCATGGGCGGTTCGAAATGGGCCGCAGACGCGGGGGCTTCGTGGTGACGGGGCGCCGGTGTGGGGGGTTCGGGATCGGATGTGAAGGTCACGAGCACTCTCCCTGCGCACGGAAACACGGCCGGAGCACGCCCGCACCGGACGCTCCCGGTCGCCGGACGAGGGCGTGTACCCGCACGCACAACCCATCAGTCACACAGAGTCGCCATCGTCACGCCCGACGCCCGTGCGTGGGTGGGCGCGCCGGCAACGCCGCCCACCGCAGCAAGGGACAGGGACACAACCCTTCGGTCCTTCCACGCACGGCGGTCAAGTTCACCCCCGGCGGCGACACTTCACGCAGCGACATCGGTTCACAGCGCCATTGAACCTCCTCCGGGCCAACCCACCGACCCCCGAACTCACCTCGAAACGACGTCCACCGAAGATGACGCGGCAACTTCCCCTTGTCGCAGGTGCGGTGTCGAACGGACCGAGCGGTTCGGGAAGTCAGGCGGCGATCAGTTCGGCACGGCCGGCAGGTACCGGCCGGGCGCCGGCACCCACAGCAGCGCCTGACCCGAGCAGGCAGGTGCCCCTGAACGGGCGGGTTCGGGGTGGGCCCGATCGTTCGCGAAGCGGGAGGCGCCGGGCGTTCGGGCCCGACTGCACCAGCGGCCCGGTGCTCAGCCGTGGGTGGGGGTCGGTGGGGTTGATGAGGATCTCCGAAAACGGCCAGGCATGCTCTTCGTTCCCCACTTGCCTGAACGCTCAGCAAAGATCGGGAGCCGCCCGACAGTTGAGGGTCGGGGCCGTGCCGGCCGGTCAAGGGCGCCTTCGGCGTCGCTGACGCGATGGCTACGCCCCCCTGGACAGTCCGACCCGACCCCTGGAAGCGCGGGTTATCGGGCGGCTCCCACAGGCCTGGCGTCCGACCCCAGGTCAGCGGCCCGCGGGTGGGGAATCAAGGTGAGCAACTCTGTCCCGACCCTGAGCGGGGGGGTGGGGAATTCCAGGGAGCCTCATCAGGGTGAGGTCGACGGGGGTATCGAGTTCGGTGAGGTCCCAGACAATGGTGGCGTTGCCGGAGTTGACCACGAGGCGGCGCAGGTGGGGTGCTGCATCCACCGCACACCTGGATTCCCGAGGCCGGCGGAGTTTTCTCGACGGACATCACCCGTTCCGGACCCGGCGGCTACAGCGGCTGGATGAACTCCGGTTACAACCGGCTTCCGGGCAGCTCCGTGGACTTCGGCGATCGGAGGCGGCCGACGGGCACACGGCTTTGCACCACCCGGAACGCAGGCCCTGCACGGCGGCGTTCGTGCCGAGCGGAGTGCCGTTTCCGCATCCGGGTCGAAGCCGGCTACATCGTGAAGCAAGCTCGTCGTTCACGCCCGGGCCCTGACGGGTGAGGCTCGAGTTTCCGGGGCCGGAGGCCACGGGCCAGGGTGAGTGGTCCCCAGGACCCGTCTACGTGCATCGGCGCAGGGATGTTCGCGCTGGGGTTCGTCGTTCGCTGCGTCTCAGGGGTGACCGAAGGCACGCAATGACGTGCCTTGCGGCGTCGGAGGTGGCGCGATGGCGCGTCGTGCCTCAGTCGACTGGCGGCGGCACGTCCAGCGTGGCGGCGAGGATGGTTCCGGCGGTTCGCGTTGCGGTCGTCAACTGCGTGAGTAGCGGGGGTGGGATGGTTCCGTGTCCGAGCCCGGCGCGGCGGATCAGTTCGGTGAGTGTTGCGGTCTGGTCGGTGCTTGCGTGGGTTCGGCATGTCGGGTGTCGGAGTAGTTCGCGGGCTGCGAACGCGTCGTCGGACGCTGTGGCGGTGGCGATGAGTCGGTCGCAAAGTCGGCCGGCTTCCGGTTGTTGTGCGGCCTTGGTGATGTCGAGCGCGGCGAGTCCCAGGCGCAGCCGGAACAGGGCGGTGTCGCGGTCCGTCGGACTGAGGGCTGACTCGACGGTGGTGAGCGTTGCCGCGGCCGGTGTGCCGCGGCCGGCGTGGCTGCGCAGGCAGGCGGCGACGGCGTGTTCCCACGGTTCGGTGGCGGAGCTGGTGTCGATGAGTGCGAGTGCCGCGTCGGTGTGCCCGTCGGCGGTGTCGGCGAGGATGCGGGTCTGGCGACTTTCACGGAGTCGGTGGACGTCGTCGTCGTAGCGTGCGGCGTGGGCTGCGGCTTCGGTCCACGCGCCGGTGGCGGCGAGGGCGCGGGTGCCGTCCTCGCGCAGCAGCACGTGCAGCCACCGGTTCACTGGGCCGCGATCGTGCGATGCGGTGAAGTCGTCGAAGGTGACGGTCAGGTGGTGGACCCGGGCTTCGCCGCCGTGGTGGACTGCGCGGTTGATGGAGTCGAAGGCCCGGTAGGCGCCGCCGGGGTCGCCTGCGCGGCCGGTGAGCCGGGCGAGGTTGACCAGCGGTTGGAGGGCGGCGATGGCGACGGGTCCCGTGACCGGCCAGGCGGCCCGGAGGATGGGGAACTGGCGTTCGCACAGGTCGGTGGCGAGGTCGGGCAGGCCACAGTCCGCCGCGACGAGCGCCGCGAGGTTCCAGGCGGAGCATGCGCGGTCGATGCGTTCTTCCTGGTCGCTGGTGTCCTGGCACGTCTGGGCGTAGTGGCGTACTTCGGCGATCCGGGTGGTCAGGTCTGGGCAGCTTCGCCGGGCTTGCAGGATCAGTGGGAACCTGGCCACCGGACCGGGGCCGGGGCCGGGCGGGTCGCGGCGCCGTTTCCCGGCTGCGGGGCCCGGTGTGGTGGTGGGTGGGGGCGTGTGGGTTGGTGTGCCGAGGACGGCGATGCGGGCCGCGTGGGCGAGGATGCTCTGGGTGCGGGCGGGGAGTCCGAGGCGGTTGTTGTGGAAGATGACGTGGTAGCTCAGGACATCGCGGAGGCCCCGGTCGAGTGTTCCCGAGCCGGCGGCGCGGCCGAGGTGTCGACCTGTTTGGCGGAAGGCGTCGGCCCATGGTGCGGCGGAGGGCATGGTGCCGGTGGTGCCGAAGATGGGTCCGTCCGGTGTCGTGTCGGCGAGGAGCAGTTGTCGCAGGTCGCCGGCCATGTGCTGCAGTTTGTCGGAGGGGATGTCGGCGGGCAGGGGCCGTTCGAGGGCGACGCGGTGCCAGACGTCGCCTTGTTCGTACCATTCCAGCCCGGCGGCGCGCATGAGGATGCCGCACAGCAGCACGGACAGTTCACGGCGGCCCAGGGCCTCCGGGTGGTCGGTCAGACCGAGGACGGCCCGGCTGTCGGCGGCGAACAGCGTGTGCGCGTGTGCCATGGCCTCCTCGCCCCCGAATGCGGTGGTCTCCGGTTCGTAGTTCCCGGGCCACCATCGCTGGATCAGCCCGCGGTCCGTGAGTGCGTCGAGCGCTGCCGCGAGGTGGGACCTCGTGGCGTCCTCGCTGTCGGGACCGGGCATGGCGCGCAGCCGCCAGCAGGGATGCTTGCGCATGAACCACCAGGCCGCGAGCCCGTGTTCCCCGGCGCGCTGCAGGACGGGAACCAGGTGCTCAGCGGCGGTCTGTTCGGCGGTGTGCCAGTGCGTGAACTGGATGTAGAGCTGCCACCAGGCGACGCTCCCGGCGTGCCGGGTGAGGGCTTGCCGTCCGCCCTCCCGGTAGAGATCCGCGGCGGCGGCCAAGGCCGCGGGTGTGAGGCCCGCCCCGGTGGCCGCCTCGTCGAGCGACCCTCCGGCCAGGACCGTCCACACCGCGCGCTCGGTGGCCCGGGTCGGGGTCGTACGGTCGTCTGCGGTGGCAGGCTTGCCTGTTGTGGTGCCGGGGCCTATGCGTGAAGAAGGAGGCATGCGTCCCATCCCGAGGTCGGCGCGCGGTCGTGCGCGGCGGTGTGCAGGGCGAGGGCGGTTCCCGCGTCGCCTTCCAGGAAGCCGGGTGCGGCGCCGGGCCCGGCGTGCCGGGCCAACTTGGCGGCGATTTCCGGTAGATGCGCGGCGAGAGCGGGGGTGGTGGCGTCGCGGGCGGCGCGCCACACGGTCTGGTAGAGGCCGGCCCAGCCGTGACACAGTCCGAGGTCGGTGATGCGGGCTTGTTGGACCGGGTCGGTGAGGCAGCGGGTGAGCGCGTCCTCGGCCGCGTCCCGACGGCTGTGGTCACCCAGGGCGATGCCTGCCGATTGCAGCGCGCGGGCGATGCCCGGCGTGCCGTAGCACCAGCTGGGCCGGCCGGGTCGGAGCCGGCCGGGACGACCGGAACGCAGGTCGGCCATGGTGATCCACTCCGGCCACCACGGGCCGGCGTCGCTGTCCTGCCGCCATCGGTCGAACCAGGCGCAGATGCGGTCGATCGCCTCGCGGTGTCCGTCCACGGTGACGCCGCGCCGCAGGGCGTGGCTCAGGAGGGCGAGCGGGCCGGCTATGCCGTGCGCGGCGCCGAAGTTGCCATGTCCACCGGGGTATTGCGGGGAGTGGTGGTGGTGAGGGTCGTGAGCGGCCCACCATGCGGGCAGGTCGCCGTCGTCGGTGTGCAGCGGCTTGGTCAGCGCGACCAGGGAAGTCAGGACCCGTTCCGTGGCGTTGGCCCCGGGATGACGGCGCAGCAGCAGCGCGCCGATGCCGGTCAGCCCGAAGAACACGTCGTACTCGCGGAAGTCCGAGAGGTCCCCGCGCGCGATCCGCTCCAGTGCGGCTGTGGCGCGCTTGTGTGCCAACGGCCCCAGGTGTGCGTCGAGTGCGGTCAGGGCTTCGTGGTAGCGGGGGGTGTCGGCGGCGGCGGTGTGCAGCATGAAGGCGACGGCGGGGGCGCCTTGGTAGAGGCCGGTGTTGTCGGTGGCGCTGATGTCCCCCGTGGTTGCGTGCTTGATCCAGGCGTGGGCTTGCTGCCACGTGCCGTCACCGGCGTGAGCGCGTTCGATGTGAAGGAGGGCGGTGCCGGCGGCTCCGCGGGTCAGGGACTGGCGGACCCACGGTTCGTCGCCGGGCGCGTCGGTGGGCTTGGCCAGGTGCGCCGCGTAGGCGTGGGCCGTGGCGGCGGATTCAGTGGAGGGCTGTGTCGGCACGGTCACCTGCTTCCTGCTGCCGCGGGACGGCCAGGCGCAGGGCGCATGCCCGCGCGAGGCGCTGGACGACGCGTTCGCGGTCCGGGTCGACGCCGAGTGCTCGGACACAGTGGAGGTGCAGCAGGGATCGTAGGACGGCGGCGGGGTCACGCCGTTGTGCGGCCAGCTCTCGGCGGTAGGCCCCGATGGCGTCGGCGCGGGCTCGCCATGCTTGGGCGGGGTCTGTACCAGGGGGCCGGATTGTCGGCGGTGCCGTTGCGGAATCGGGTGCGGTCAGCTCCCAGGCGGCATTGCGCAATGCCGGATCCAGGCGGCCCTGCTCCTGGGGAAGTTCACGGATGAGCCACGCAAGTCCTTGCTCTGCGGAGCCGGTCATGGCGCCGGCGAGGTCGACCATGCTGGCCGCGGTCAGCGCCTGCGGAATTTGTTGGTCGTAGTCGGCGGCGCGGATCTGGGCGATGGCTGCGGTGGAGTCGGCGGCGAAGACGTCGTATGCGGCGTCGGTGGCGGTTCCGTGTCCGTAGCGCCCGGTCTGGGGTTCGTGGGTGGCGAAGGCGAGCTGGGCGAGGAGGCGGCCTCGGCGCAGCCCGTCCGCCCAGTCGCGTACGCGTTCTGCGGTGGGGCCGTAGCCGGCGGGGTCGGGCAGGTGCAGGAACAGGGCGAGGTACTGGTCGGCTTCGGGGCGGGTCATCTCGCGGTGGCGGCGGAACCACCAGCGCGGCGGGGCGTCGAAGGTGGCGAGGAGCGCGGGTAGGTGCTCGGTGAGGATCTCGTCATGACGGGAGGGATGGCCGTGCAGTTGCGCGTACACGATGTCCGAGCCCCCGGGAAGGCGTCCGGCGTTTCCGGCGACCGGCTGCGTGCGGCTCATCGTGCGAGCGGGGGCGGGCGTCGAGGGCTGGTCGAGGGTCAGGGGTATGAGCAGTTCGTGGGCGCGGCCGAGCCAGGCGACGTCCTGCGGCTTGGCGTGCTCGCGGAGTTCGACCGTGCCGGTGCGCTCGAGTCGGGTGCGCAGCACGAGCCGGTCGAGCCTGCGGCCGAGGTCGAGCGGGAGGCGGCGGTCGTGGTCGATCAGCGCGACGTGGTCGGGCACGCGCAGTCGTGTGCGCCAGGCGTCCAGCGCGTTCGACCATGCCCGATCGGGCGACGGGGTCTTCCTGGCGGGATCGCCTCGGGTGGTCCCGGTGCTGTGGGCGGCGAGGTCGTCGGTGGTCAGCAGCCAGCGCGCCGGGGCCAATACGGTGCGATGGAACCGCACCCGGGGCAGGTAGGGCAGGTGGCTCGCGACGCCGAAGTGGAACCCCTGGTAGACCGCGCAGCGGGCGGTGCACAGTTCGGCGAGGAACCGTGCCAACGGCGGGGTGTGGATCCCGGCTTCCAGGGCGTGCGGTACTCGGGGTTCGACGAACTCGCCGGTGCTCAGCCGTACGAGGCGGAACCGGCGGGCGTCCGCCGTGACCGCGAGGTCCGTCACGGGGATGAGGCCCTCGCTCGGGTCGCGGTGCTCGGCCAGCGAGATGACGTGCGGCAGGAGTTGCGCGGTACGGGCGACGTTCTCGTTGCGGCGCCTGCGGGGGGTGAACGACAGCTGTGCCGCGACGGCGTCCCGGGAGCCGTACGTGCGGGCGAGGCGGTCCTGGTCGGCGTCGGACAGGAGGTGGGCGAGGCGGCCGGCCATGCTGCTGCCGGGGCGGGGTGTTCCGGTCACGACGAGCCTGAAGTTCCCGCGGGAGAGCGCCTTGGTGGTCGGGGCGAGAACGGTGATGGCCACTTCGGTGCGCGGAGGCAGGAGGATGTCCTCGGGGGCGCCCGCCGCAAGGTCCTCGATCACCGGCGTGGTCAGGACGATCTCGTCGCTTCCGTCGAGCATGGCCTTCTGGACGAGCGTGAGGATCTTCTCGTCGCGTGCGCCGACCTGTCGGGCGGCGCGGCCACGGGCGGAGTCGAGGTAGTCGGCGGGCAGGCCGAGTCCGCTGTCGGCCACCAACTCCCGTACGGGGACAAGGGCGCCGACGCCGTAGCGTGCCCGGAACCGGGTGTGGTAGTCGCGCCACTGCGGATGGCCGAACGGGTACGGGGTCAACCGGTACAGCACGGCCGCCGCGTCGCGGGCTTCCCGGGCGACCTGCTCGGGGATGCGGACGTCGCAGTCCAGCGAGGTGTCGATGACCAGCGGTGTTGATGCCACCGTGCTCAGCGTCCGCATCCGCTCGGTCACGTCCGCCGAGCCCACGGAGGGCGAAGCCGTGAGCCGGCGGTGGATCGTGTACAGATCGTGCACGTCCTCGCGGACGGCGGGCAGGTCCTCGGCGTCGACGGCCCGCAGGCGGGCACACACGTGGCCGAGTGCGTCCGTGTGCGTCATCGGGGCATGCAGGCAGCTGATCAGCATGTTCTGCGCCAGGAGTCCGCCGAGGACCCCGTCGACCTGTTCGCGGCTCGCGGTGGGGAACTGCTCCGTGAGCAGGGCCCGCAGTTCGCCGTAGCGCACCGGCCTCCGGGCGGCTTCCAGCGCTGCGCGCACCGGCCGGGTCTCGCGCACGGACACCTCGATCGGGGCGAGAGCCGGCGAGGGCCCTTCCGCCGGCGGGCCCGGTGCCACGAACCTGTCGCCGCGGACGTGGCCGCAGTCGTTGGCGACCACGCTCAGTCGATCGAGCAGTTCGGGGCACCGCCGTATTCGGGCGACGACGTCCGCGAGCCATGCCGCGTCGGCGCGGTTCGAGGTCAGGTGCGCTTCGCCCCACCTCACCTTCGCCTCGGTCTCGATGCGGACGGCGGCGACGCCGGCGAACCGGCCGAAGGGGGTGGGTCGGTGCTGCCATCGGAGCAGGTAGGAGGCGAGCGCGAGCACCGCGCGCCGGACCCGGCGGGGATCACCAGAGGTCTTGCCGGAAACCAGTGCGTCGATTCCCCGGCGCAGGTCGGGGCTCGCCTCGCCGACGGCGGCCCGGACCCGGTCGTGGCGCCACACTCCCGTCAGCCACGCCATGCCGCGTTGCGTCGCGTCGTCACCCGACATGTCCACGTCGTCCACGGGGCCCAGGTCGCCGGGGTAGGTGGTCGCGCGCAACAATGCCGCGTCCTCCCAACGGTATTGCGGCGATCGCGGTGTTGCCACGGGTTGGCCTCCCGGTCGTCTCTGGATGGTCGACGAGCCGGTCGTGGGGGGGGGGGGGGGGGGGGGGGGGGGGGGGGGGGGGGGGGGGGGGGGGAGAGGGGGAGGGGGGGGGGGGGGGGAAAAAAAAAAGAG
>NZ_JBVHLU010000107.1:0-34800 GCF_055558835.1 Embleya sp. NPDC025285 | reverse complement strand
AACAAGACCAAGGCCGCCTGGGACGCCGTCAGCGTCCCCGCCCAACCCAACGACCCCACCTGCACCGGCGGCCCGGGCCAGAACGACTTCTCGATCAACGTCAACCCGACCTCGGGCACCGTGGTACCGAACGGAACCGTCTCGACCACGGTCGGCACCATCACGTCCAGCGGCTCGGCGCAGTCCGTCGCGCTGTCCGTCGCCGGTCTGCCGAGTGGTGTGACCGGTCAGTTCAACCCGCCCACCGTCCAGTCCGGTGGCACCTCGACGCTGACCCTGACGGCGGGTGCGACGCCGACGGCCGGCACCTACACGGTGACGGTGACCGGTACCGGTAGCGTCACGCACACCGCGCAGTACACGCTGACGGTGACCGGTCCGGGGAACCCGACCGATCCGCCGAACATCAGCGTGGCCAACGTGCAGGCGCACCTGTCCCAGTTCGGCACGATCGCCTCGCAGAACGGCGGCAACCGCCGCTCGGGCACCGGCGGTTACACCGCGTCGCTGGCGTACGTGAAGGGCAAGCTCCAGGCGGCAGGCTTCACGGTCACCGAGCAGACCTGCACCTCCTGCACCTACCGCGCCAACAACCTGATCGCCGACTGGCCGGGCGGCCCCGCCGACTCGATCGTCATGTTCGGCGCCCACCTGGACGGCGTCTCCGCCGGACCCGGCATCAACGACAACGGCTCCGGCTCCGCCACCCTCCTGGAGAACGCCCTCGCGCTCGCCCAGGCCAACCCGACGCTCAGCAAGCATGTGCGCTTCGGCTGGTGGGCAGGCGAGGAACAGGGCCTGCAGGGCTCGCAGTTCTACGTCGGTCAGCTCAGCTCCACCCAGCGCAGCGCGATCAAGGGCTACTACAACTTCGACATGGTCGGCTCGCCCAACGGCGGCTACTTCATCAACAACATCAACTCCACCACCGCCGCGCCGATGAAGGCGTACTGGGACACGCTGAACCTGCGTCCCGAGGAGAACGTCGAGGGCCAGGGCCGATCCGACGACTACTCCTTCCAGCAGGGCGGCATCCCCACCTCCGGCTACGCGGCCGGCGCCGACGCCCGCAAGACCTCGGCACAGGCCACGAAGTGGGGCGGCCAGGCGAACACTTCCTACGACTCCTGCTACCACTCCGCGTGTGACACCACCGCCAACATCAACGCGACGGTCCTCGACCGCAGCGCCGACGGTGTCGCCTACACCATCTGGAAGACGGCGGTCGGCGGACCCGCGCCCACCAACGACTTCTCGATCGCGGTCACGCCCGGCGCGGGCAACGTGCCCTCCGCCGGCGGCAGCGCCACGACGACCGTGAACACGACCACCACGAGCGGCACCGCGCAGACCGTGGCGTTGAGCGCCAATGGCGCGCCCAGCGGCGTCGGGGTGACCTTCAACCCGACGTCCGTACAGTCCGGGGCATCCTCGACCGCCACCATCACGGTCGCGGCCGGCACCACGCCCGGCACGTACCCGATCACCATCACCGGCACCGGCTCGGTCGTGCACTCGACCACCTACACGCTGACCGTCGGCAACACCAACCCGGGCAACGCGCTCCAGAACGGCGGCTTCGAGCAGGGCACCGCCAACTGGACGCAGGACGCCACCATCATCACCAACAGCAGCCAGGCCACCGCGCACGGCGGCAGCTGGTACGCCTGGATGATGGGTTACGGCCGCACGGCCACCGAGAACGTCACCCAGTCCAACATCACCGTCCCGGCCGGCACCTCGCTCCGCCTGTGGGTCAAGATCACCACACAGGAAGTTGGCTCGACGGTCTACGACACGCTCAAGGTCCAGGTCAACGGCACGACCCTGGCCACCTACTCCAACGCCAACGCCACCGGCACCTACGTCCAGAAGACTGTCGACCTGAGTGCCTACGCGGGCCAGACGGTCACTCTCCGGTTCGCCGGTTCCGAGGACGAATCCGCCACGACCACCTTCTACGTGGACGACGTCAGCATCTCCTGACCCGTCCCCGATCGCTCGTCCGATGATCGGCGCCCCGCTCCCGACACCTCATCCGGGAGCGGGGCGCCTCGTCGTGCGAACCCGGTCGCGGCGCCGCTCAGCCGCGGTCGTGTGCCCGTAGTCGCCGGCCGACCGTGCCCAACGCCTCTGCCAGGAGCGCGAGTTGCTCGCGATCCAAGACATCGATGAGGACTTCGCGGACCCGCTCCACATGCGCGGGCGCGGCGCCGCGCAACCGCTCGGATCCCTGCTCCGTGAGCACCGCGAAGACGCCGCGCGCCTGGTCGGGACACTGCCGCCGACGGACCAGGCCGAGCTTCTCGAGTTGGGCGACCTGATAGGTGATCCCGCTCTTGGAGGTGATCAGGCGTTCGGCCAGCTCCGCCATCCGCAGTTCCCCGTCGGACGCGGCGGACAGGTGCACGAGGATCTCGTACTGCGGATGGGAGAGGCCGGCCTCGTCCTTGAGTTGGCGCTCCAGTGCCCGGTCCACGCGGTGGCCGGCCTCGACGAAGCTCTGCCACGCCGCCATCTCGAGGTCGTCCAACCACCGCGGTTCACTCATGCGCGCCAGCCTACTGAGCTTGTCGAAGGCGGGGTCGGGCTGTAGCGTCGAAGTAGTTCAAATTTGAACTGCCTATCGTCCGACGACCTCGCATCGACAGGAGACACCCGCATGTCCTCCCCCGCCGAGACGACCCTCCGCAGCCTCGACCGGTCCACCGGCACCGCGTCGCCGACCGCGCCCGGCCCGTCCCTGCACGGATACGACCTGGGGTTGTTCCTGCTGCGCGTCGTGGTCGGCCTGACCATGGCCGCGCACGGCTCCCAGAAGCTCTTCGGCTGGTTCGACGGCGCCGGCCTCGACGGCACCGGCCAGTTCTTCACGATGAGCGGCTACCCGTCCGGCAAGGCGATGGCCACGGTGGCCGGACTCACCGAGACCTTCGGTGGCCTGGCCCTGGTCGCCGGCCTGTGCACCCCACTGGCCGCCGCCGCGATCGTGGGCACCATGATCAACGCGGTCGCGGTCAAGTGGGACGGCGGCTTCTTCGCGCCGAGCGGCGTCGAGTACGAACTGCTGCTCACCTCGGCCGCCGCCGCGCTCGCCCTCACCGGCCCGGGCCGGCTGGCCGTGGACCGCTTCCTGCCGGTCCTGCGCGCGCACCGTCTCGCCTACGGCATCGCCGCCGTTGCCGTCGGTGCGGTCACCGCCGGCGTCATCCTGATGCTGCGCGACTGACGCCGGCGATCGCCGGGCCCGAGGCCCAGGCCCGTCGCTCGGGCCTGGGTCTCGGGCCTGGGTCTCGGGCCTGGGTCTCGGGCCTGGGTCTCGGGCTTGGATCTCGGGCTTGGATCTCGGGCTTGGATCTCCGGCCTCGGCCTCGGGTCCGGGCCTCAGGTCTGCGTGTTCGCGGTGGGAGCCGTAGGGGCTCCACCGCGCTCCAGCGCCTCCGGGTCGATCACCTGATCGGCCGGCGGCGCGGTGGGTGTGCACTTCTGCGCGCCCCTGGTGAGGTTCAGCTTCATCGTCACACTGCCCGAGACGGTGACCAGCGTCGGGAAGGGCTCGCCCTTCTCCGGGACGTGCAGCGTCACCGTGTTGCCCTTGGCGTTCTTCTTGCTGAGCGGGACCAACTTCCTGCCGTCCACCGTGACGACCTCGCCCTTGACCACACCCTCGGCGGAGCCCTGGAAGAAGTCGCTCATTCCACCGACGCTCCCGTCCTGGCCGTCCTCGCCCTTGGCGGGAGTCTTCACGTACCGGCCCGCGAACAGCTTGCTCATCAGAACCGCCTGCGGGCCCTGCTCCGCCAAGGCCTTGGCCCAGAAGTCGGGTTCGGCCTTCATGTAGACGAACGTACCGATCAGGACGATGTCCACAGGCGATCCGTCGACCTTCATCGTGCCCTGCAGGTCGGCGTTCCGCAGGCAGACGTCCACGTCCTGCTTCCTGCCCTGGTTGTCGCCACCGCCGACCATCTTCACATCGTCGGCCTTGCGCAGCCGGGCCAGCGCGTCGTCGGCCAGCGCCTTCGCGTCCTTGTCCGCGTTGGACTTCTCCGAGCCGCCGTCGCAGGCCGCCAGACCGGCGATGGCGAGAGCGACGACGGCCGAGACAACGGCCGTACGGATCATGCGCATGGTGCTCCTTGACGCGATCTGAAGCAGGGGCGGTCGCCCGGCCGCTTCGGCGGGCCACACCGTCCCCGTGACGATCACCAGACTCACAGGTTTCGTCCCCTCGGCGACACCCTTGTTCTCGGCACCCTGACGCGCCCCGGGTTGCCGAACATCGGCAATGTCGAACGGACCTGCGCCGGCCCCTGTCCGAGACGCCCCGACAGGCCCGAAACGTCTTGCCCGACATCTGCGGCAACGTGCCCGACGAGGCGCTCGCCACCACCGAGAACCCACTCCGGATCGGCCTCGACGGGTTGACTACATACCTAGGGGGGGTATGTTGTTAACCGAAGCCGCCGACCGGAGCGCATCCGGTGCGGCGGATCCGAGAACCTGGAGGCTTCGCCATGGGCACGTCCACGTCCACCGTCACCGCGACCTACACCGTCACCGGCATGACCTGCGGGCACTGCGTCTCGTCGGTCCGGACCGAGGTCGGTCGGATCGACGGCGTCACCGACGTCGGGGTCGACCTCGCGAGCGGCACCGTCACCGTGACCGCAGGTACCACGATCGACGACGCGGCCGTCGCGGCGGCGATCGACGAGGCCGGCTACGAGCTCGTTGCCCCCGCGACGCCGGCGGCGGGCGCGAGCTGCTGCGGCAGCTGCCACTGACCGGCCCGGGAGGGCGCCCGCCCGCGGCGCCCTCCCGGCCGGTGCGGCCGGCAACCGCCGACGAGCGGGCCCTGCGGCCCGACGCGACCCCGAACCGGATTCCGATCCCGAACCCGGCTTCGGTCCCGACCGACCGATCGACCGAGGAGAGACCATGAACACGGCAGTCAAGGTCGGCGCGTTCGGCGCCGGCATCGTCCTGGCCTTCGGCGCCGCGTTCGGCGTGGGCCACGCGGTCGGCCCGATCGGCTCCGACCCGGCGCCCGCGCACGGTGGACACGGCGCCGACGCACGCGGCGGCGAGCAGGCCCCCGGTGCGACCGGCGTCAAGCCCGCCGCCGCCGAAGCGCCCGGTGGACTCCAGGTGTCCGAACGCGGCTACACCCTCGCCGCGCCCGCCGAACCGCTTCCGGTCGGCACCCGAACCGACTTCCGATTCCGCGTGCTCGGCCCGGACGGCCGCCTGTGGACCCGCTACGACCGCGCCCACGAGCAGGACCTGCACCTGATCGTGGCCCGCCGCGACCTGTCCGGCTTCCAGCACGTGCACCCCACACTCGGGCCGGACGGCACCTGGAGCGTCCCGCTGACCTTCGCGACCGCCGGCACGTACCGCGTGTTCGCCGACTTCGCCCCCACCGGGGACCCCGGCGGCCCGCTCACTCTCGGCGCCGACGTGGTCGTGGCCGGCTCCTACGAACCGGCCGCGCTCCCCGCGCCCACTCGCACCGCGACGGTCGACGGATACACCGTGACCCTGGCCGGCGACCTGTCCGCGACCGGCTCCTCCGCGCTCACCCTGAACGTGAGCAGGGACGGCCGCCCCGTCACCGACCTCCAGCCCTACCTCGGCGCGTACGGCCACCTGGTCGCCCTGCGCCAAGGCGACCTCGCCTACCTGCACGTACATCCCCAGGGCGCGCCCGGCGACGGCAAGACCCCCGCGGGTCCCGGCATCGGCTTCCACGCCCAGGCCCCCAGCGCGGGCAACTACCGGCTCTACCTGGACTTCCGGCACGAGGGAACGGTCCGCACCGCCGAGTTCACCGTGACCGTGGGCGCTGCGACCGTCGCGCAGGCACCCCCGATCGCCCCGACCTCGTCGCCCGCCCCGGAAGCGGAACACGGCGAACACGCGCACTGACCGAGCACCACGAGCGTGCGCACCGAGCCGGGCAAAGACGCGCACCATGCCGGGTAAGCCGGGGCACCGAAGGATCCACCGAGCGGCGAAGTCGAGGCCGACACTTGCACTCCGCATACCCCCTAGGGGTATATTGAGAGTGTGATCGCGGGCCTGCACCGGCCGCCACCGCCCCGGGCCCGCGACGGCCACACCGCACCACGACACGAGAAGGAGAGGGCGATGAGTTCGAGCACCGAGACCTCGGCGCCGCAGGACACCGGGCAGATCGAGTTGTCGATCGGCGGCATGACCTGCGCCTCGTGCGCGATGCGCATCGAGAAGCGGCTCAACAAGCTCGACGGCGTGACCGCGACGGTCAACTACGCCACCGAGAAGGCCAAGGTCACCTACGCCGGCGACATCGCGCCGACCGACCTGGTCGCCCAGGTCGAGGCCGCCGGCTACACCGCCGAGCTGCCCGCCCCGCCCAAGACCGCCGGCAGCACCGGCGAACCGGCGCCGGACGCGGACCCGGACGGGGGCAGGGTCCGCGCCCTGCGCGATCGGCTGCTCGTCTCCGTCGTGCTGACCGTGCCGGTGATCGCGATGGCGATGGTCCCGGCCCTGCAGTTCACCAACTGGCAGTGGTTGTCCCTCGCCCTGGCCTGGCCGGTCGTCGCCTTCGGCGCCTGGCCGTTCCACAAGGCCGCGTGGACCAACCTGCGGCACGGCACGTCGACCATGGACACCCTGGTGTCCATGGGCACCCTCGCGGCGCTCGCGTGGTCGGTGTACGCCCTCTTCTGGGGCACCGCCGGCACGCCCGGAATGACCCACGCGTTCTCCTTCGCCATCGAACGCGGCGACGGAGCGGGCAACATCTACCTCGAAGCCGCCGCCGGGGTGACCACGTTCATCCTCGCCGGCCGCTACTTCGAGGCCCGCGCCAAGCGCCGCTCCGGCGCCGCGCTCAAGGCACTGCTCGAGCTCGGCGCCCGGGACGTGGCCGTGTTGCGGAACGGGCGCGAGGAACGGGTCCGGGTCGAGGAGTTGGTCGTCGGAGACCTGTTCGTGGTGCGCCCGGGCGAGAAGATCGCCACCGACGGCGTGATCGAGCAGGGCACCTCGGCCGTGGACGCCTCGATGCTCACCGGCGAATCCGTCCCCGTGGAGGTACGCCCCGGCGACGTCGTCACCGGCGCCACCGTCAACGCCGGCGGCCGGTTGGTGGTCCGCACCACCCGGATCGGCGCCGACACCCAACTCGCCCGGATGGCCCGCCTGGTCGAGGACGCGCAGAACGGCAAGGCGCAGGTGCAGCGCCTGGCCGACAAGGTCTCCGGCATCTTCGTGCCGATCGTCATCGCGCTGGCCGCCGCCACTCTCGGCTTCTGGTGGGGCACCGGGCAGGGCGTCGCCGGCGCGTTCACCGCCGCCGTCGCCGTGCTGATCATCGCCTGCCCGTGCGCCCTGGGCCTGGCCACCCCGACCGCGCTCATGGTCGGCACCGGGCGCGGCGCGCAACTGGGCATCCTGATCAAGGGCCCCGAGATGTTGGAGTCCACCCGCCGCGTGGACACCGTCGTCCTGGACAAGACCGGCACCGTCACCACCGGCCGGATGACCCTGCTGGAGACCCACCTCGCCGCCGACGAGCGGATCGAGGAGGTGCTGCGGCTCGCGGGTGCCCTGGAGAACGCCTCCGAGCACCCGATCGCCCAGGCCATCGCCAAGGGCGCGAGCGAGCGCGTCGGCGACCTGCCCGACCCCGAGGACTTCGCCAACGTCGAGGGGCTCGGCGTCCAGGGCATCGTCGAGGGCCACGCGGTGCTGGTCGGCCGCACCCGGCTGCTCACCGAGTGGGCCCTGGACCTTCCCGTCGACCTCGAACGCGCCATGGCCGACGCCGAGGCGCTCGGCCGGACCGCCGTCGCGGTGGCCTGGGACGGAAAGGCCCGCGCCGTCCTGGTCGTCGCCGACGCGGTCAAGCCCACTTCCGCCGAGGCCATCCGCCGCTTCCGCGAGCTGGGCCTGACCCCGATCCTGCTCACCGGCGACAACACCACCGTCGCCCGCACCGTCGCCGCGCAGGTGGGCATCGATCCGGAGCACGTGTACGCCGAGGTTATGCCGCAGGACAAGGTCGACGTGGTCACCCGGCTCCGGGCCGAGGGCCGGATCGTGGCCATGGTCGGCGACGGCGTCAACGACGCCGCGGCGCTGGCCACGGCCGACCTCGGTCTGGCCATGGGCACCGGTACCGACGTGGCGATCGAGGCCGCCGACCTGACCCTGGTCCGCGGCGACCTGCGGGCCGCCGCCGACGCCATCCGGCTCGCCCGCAAGACCCTGGCCACCATCAAGTCCAACCTGTTCTGGGCGTTCGCCTACAACGTCGCCGCCCTACCGCTCGCCGCCGCCGGCCTGCTCAACCCGATGCTCGCCGGTGCCGCGATGGCCTTCAGTTCGGTCTTCGTGATCAGCAACAGCCTTCGCCTGCGCGGCTTCAAGGCACTCGCCGACGAAGGCCCCGCCACGAACGCGGCCTGAACCACCTGCACGACCCGACCCCCGCCGGCGCCCGCCGGCGGGGGTCGGCCTGGGTCGGGTGGGCGCCGGGGTCCGGATCCTTCGACCGGCCGCCCACACCACCGCGGCCCTCGGTGACCTCCGCTGCCGGCAGCACACCGACCGAACAGCCGTGCGCTCGGCATCCGTTGCGGATGCCGAGCGCATGAGGGGGTGACGGTCAGGACGGTGCGGGAGCCGTCGCGTTGATCACCGCGAAGGCGCCGCCCTGCGGGTCCTGGACCACGGCCATCCGACCCGCCATCATGTCGAACGGCGGCTTGAGCACATTGCCGCCGGCCCGGATCAGCGCGTCCACCGTGCTGTCGGTGTCGTCGACGGAGAAGTACGTCAGCCAGTGCGCGGGCGTACCGGGCGGCAACCGGTCCAGCCCCTGCATGCCGCCGATCACCCGGCCGCTCGCACTCAGCGACGAGTAGCCCTCGG
This sequence comes from Embleya sp. NPDC025285, assembly GCF_055558835.1. Classification (NCBI taxonomy): domain Bacteria; kingdom Bacillati; phylum Actinomycetota; class Actinomycetes; order Kitasatosporales; family Streptomycetaceae; genus Embleya; species Embleya sp. NPDC025285. The sequence continues at coordinate 25,872 of NZ_JBVHLU010000107.1, read as the reverse complement.
CACCCTCCATCTCGGCGGCCTCCAGGCCCACCGCGGCCGAGTAGAACGAGGACGCGGCGGCGGTGTCGCCGGTGTTGAGCTCGCTCCAGATCACCGCGCCGGGCTCGTTGACCACCTCCGCGCCGCCGAAGTCCCGTGCCTGCCAGATCCCGAACACGGCGCCCGTGGGGTCGGCGATCACGCCCATCCGGCCGAGCGTCATCACGTCCATCACCGGCATCACCACCGTGCCGCCGGCCTTCGTGACCGCCTGTTGGGTGGCGTCCGCGTCGGTGGTGGCCAGGTAGGTGGTCCACGCGGGCGGCGGAACCTCCCCGCCGTCCGGGGACATCGCGGCCATGATGCCCGCGACCGGCTTCCCGTTCAGCAGGCACACCGAATAGCCGCCGGTCTCCGGCGGCCCGACCTCGCCCTGCCAGCCGAACAGATCGCGGTAGAAGTCGAGGGCGGCTTGCTGGTCGGGGACCATCAGGTCGACCCAACAGGGGGTGCCGGGCACGTAGGGCTTGGTGACCACGGGCATGACGTGAACCTCCAGAGAAACCGACAAGGAACGCCCCCGTCCCCTCATCGTCGGCGCCCTCGGCACGGCCCGCCACCGACGTGACCCATTCGTCCATGCGGTGCGTCGTGCGTGTGCGAGGTCTTGCCGATACACCGTATTCAATGTGTACATTGTCTACTACGGATACAACGTACGCACAGTTGTCGCCGGCCATGAGTCGTCCGCCACAGGTTCCGTCGACCACGGGGTGCCACCGGCCGTCGACGCCGTCAGCCATACGTCGGCCACCGTGTCGCCGGCCCAGGAAGAACACGTGACCAGCCACCCGCCGACCACGACCGTCGATCAGGTCCAACCGCTGTTCCGCCCGTTCGCCGTTGGCGGTCTGGAACTGTCCAATCGCATCGTGATGGCCCCGATGACCCGCGGGTTCTCGCCCGGCGGGGTACCCGGGGCCGATGTCGCCGACTACTACGCCCGCCGCGCCGCCGGTGGCACCGCGCTGATCGTCACCGAGGGCACGTACATCGACCACGCCACCGCCGGATGGGGCGAGCGTGTGCCCCGCTTCCACGGCGAGGACGCCCTCGCGGGCCGGCAACAGGTCGCGCGGGCCGTGCACGGCGGGAGGGGCGCACCGACCTGGACGGCCTGCTCGTCCGCCTCGATCGCGACGAGTTCGACCTGATCGCCGTCGGCCGCTCACTCCTGGCCGACCCGGGATGGGCCGAGAAGATCCGTACCGGGAGACCCGACCAGGTCACCCCTTTCACCCGGCCCCTCCTGGGCACCCTGCACTGACCCGACATCGGCGGCGGCCCGCACCAGCAGGCCGGTGAAAGCGTGCGCCGGCTCGGTCAGGACTCGCCGCGTCGGGCCGTGTTCGACCACCCGCCCGTGCTCCAGGACCGCGATGCGATCGCCGAGCAGGCCTGCGGCGGCCAGGTCGTGGGTGATGAACACCAGGCTCAGCTCGGCGTGTTCGCGCAATCGCCCGAGCAGGTCCAGGATCGCGATCCGGGTCGGAGCGTCCAGACCCGAGGTGATCTCGTCGCAGACCAGCACCCGGGGCCGGGCGAGCAGCGCGCGGGCCAGCGCGGCGCGCTGCACCTCGCCTCCGGACAACGCGCCCGGCCGGCGGCCCGCGGTGTCGGGCGGCAGCCCCAACTCGCCCAGCGTGCCCAGCGCCTGCGCGCGGGCCTCGTCCGGCTCGACACCGCGCAACCGGACCGCCGTGCGGGCCACCTGCTCGAACACCGGCCGATATTCGTCGAAGGAGGCCCGCGCGTCCTGGAACACATATTGCACGGCGGCCAGTTCGGCGCGGGTACGGGTGCGCAGGCTGCGTCGCAGCGGCGTACCGTCGAGCAGGACCCGCCCGTCGTAGCGGCTGTGCAGCCCGGTCACACAGCGCCCCAGGGTGGTCTTGCCACTGCCGGAACGTCCGACCAGGGCCAGGCATTCCCCCGCTTCCACCGACACGCTCACCCCGTGCAGGACGGCGCTCGCCCCGCCCGCGCGGTGCCGGGCGACCACGTCGCGCACCTCCAGGCGGGGCACGGCCGCCGTCCGGGTCGAGGGCACCGGCCGGTTCGGCCGATCCGCGAGCCCGTCCGGCCGCCGCGCGGTGAGCGACACCCGGGCCGGTGGACCGGACTCGACCACCCGCCCGGGCGCCAACACCACCACGTCGTCGGCCAGTCGGCGCACCACGTCGAGGTCGTGGCTGAGCAGGATCACGGCGATGCCCTGTCCGGCCACCGCCGCCAACCGCTCGACCACCCCCTGCTTGGTGAGCGCGTCCTGCCCCGTGGTGGGCTCGTCGGCGACCACGGCGCGGGCCCCGAGCAGGAGAGCCTGGGCCAGCACCACCCGCTGCTGTTGCCCGCCGGAGAGCTGATGCGGGAAACGCCGCACCATCTCCTCCGGATCCGGGATCCGAGCCGCCCGCAGCGCGTCGTACACCCGTGTCCGGATCGCCGCGCGCCCGCCTCCCGCGGGCCGGGCGATGTCGCGCAGCAGCGCCCCGACCCGACGGGCCGGGTTGAGCGCGGCGGCGGGATGTTGCGGGATGTAGCCCACGGGACCCTCGCCGGTGACCCGTATCTCGCCCGTCACCCGGGCGCCGGGCGGGAATTCGCCGAGCAGGGCCAGTCCCGTGGTGGTCTTGCCGCTGCCGGACGCGCCCACGAGCGCGGTGATCCGCCCGGCGCGCGCGGTCAGGCTCACCCCGTCCACGATCGCCCGACCGCCGACCTCCACCCGCAACTCGGATACCGACACCACCGGTTCCGGATCACTCATCGGTGCTCTCCCGTCCGCTCTCGGGGTCCTTGCAGCGCAGCGTCGAACAGCAGATTCGTGCCCATCGACAGCGCCACGATCAGCGCCGCGGGTACCACCACCGCCCACGGCTGGAGGAACAGGCCGACCCGGTTGCGGTCCACCATCACCGCCCAGTCCGAGGCGTCCGGTGCCACCCCCACGCCCAGGAAGGCGGCGGTCGCCACCAGGTACAGCGCTCCCGTCAGCCGCGTGCCCAGGTCGGCGGCGAGGGTACGCCGCATCGATCGGGCCACGTAGCCGACGGCGATCCGCCACCACGACTCGCCCTGCATGCGCAGCGCCTCCACCACCGGACGCGAGGCGATCTCGGTGGCCGCCGAGAACACCACGCGTGCCGCGTCGGGAACGGTCACCAGGGCCACCACCGGGACCAGTTCGCCCGGTCCCGGTCGGAACAGCGCGGCCACCAGCAGCACGAACAGCAGCGAGGGCACCGCGAGCAGCACGTCCAGTGGACGGATCAGCAGTTCCGCGAGCCAACTCCGTCCGCTCAACGCGGCGGCCAACCCCAGCGGGATCGCCACCAGATAGGCCAGCACGGTCGCGGCGACCGCCACGACCACCACCGAGCGCCCACCCAGCAACACCTGTCGCCAGACGTCGCGACCGGCGAAGTCGGTGCCCAGCCAGTGCCCTCGGCCGGTGGTGAAGGACACGGCCCGAGATTCGGGCGCTCCCGCGAACAGTGGCCCGAGCACCGCGAACAGCAGCGGCACGGCGATGAGTCCCAGCGCGAGCGCGTACCGCCACGCCATCCGCCGGCGGGAGTCGATTCCGTCGCGACGCCCGTCCCGGGCGGCCGGGTCGCTCATGCCGCGGCCTCCGCGCGCGGGGCGAGTCGGCGGGTGACCAGGTCGGCGCCGAGGTTGACCACGACGGTGATCACCCCGAACACCACCGCCAGACCCTGGATCACCGGGATGTCGCGCGCCGCGACCGCGTCGATCAGCACCGTGCCCAGTCCCGGGATCACGAACAGGGCCTCGACCACGATCACGCCGCTCAGCAACCAGTCGCAGGTCCGGGCGAGTTGCTGGCCCGCCGGGGCCAGCGCGTTGGGCAGGGCATGGGCCCAGCGCACCCGGGCCGCGGACAGGCCCTGCCGCCGGGCGTGCGCGACGTACGGCGACGCCATCGCGTCGATCATGCCCGCACGCACCAGACGACTGATCGTGCACACCGGCCGGGAGAGCAACACCAGCACCGGCAACACCAACACGGCCGGGTGCGCCCACGGATCGCCGCCGGTGCCGACGGCGGTGGGCGGCAACCAGCCCAGGCGCAGCGCGAACAGCGTGGTCAGCAGCACCCCCAGGGCGAACTCCGGGACCGCGTGCACGGCCGATGTCAACGCGCTCACGGTCCGGTCCAGCGGACCGCCCTCGCGGCGCGCTGCGAGCACGCCCAGCCCCACCGACAGCGGCACCAGCAGGATCGCGGTGACACCGGCCAGCGTCAGGGTCGGGCCGAACCCGTCGGCGAGCAGGTCGGTGACGGGACGACCGGAGATCAGCGACGTACCCAGATCGCCGCGTGCCAGGGCGCCGCACCAGTCGATCAGTCGCTCGGCGGCGGAGCGGTCCAGGCCCATGGACTCCCGGATCCGGGAGATTCGTTCCGGATCGGGCTGGTCGCCGGCCAGGGCCACCGCCGCGTCGCCGGGCAGCGCCTCGGTGAGCGCGAAGATCAGTACGACCAGCGCCGCCGTCTGCCCCACGCCCAGGAGCAGTCGGCGGCTCAGCCAGGTCCGGTCCGGGCTCACGCGAGCCAGACCCGGTCGAATCGGGCCCAGTCCAGGGTGTTGGCGGGCGCGGTCACCGCCACCCCGCGCACCCGGTTCGCGGTGGCCACGATCCAGTCCGCGAACCCCCAGATCAGGAAGCCGCCCTCGGCGTGCAGTCGGCGCTGCATGCGCTCGTAGAGCGCGGTGCGCAATCCCTCGTCGTGGGTGGATTGGATCTGCTGGTAGAGGTCGTCGAAGTCCTTCGCGTGCCACTGCGTGGCGTTGGTGGTGGACCCGCTCAACAGCCGCTGGGAGATGTGGGATTCGATGGGCATCGCGCCCGAGCGGTAGGAGGCCAGGGTGCCGCCGGTGAGGATGTCCTTCCAGTAGGTGTCCTTGTTGCCGACCCGGACCTCGACGGTCACCCCGGCCCTGGCGGCCTGTTCCTTGAAGATGCCGGCCGCCTCGACGAATCCGGTGGCGGCCGGCGCGGTGTCCAGGGTGACCCGCAGTCCCTCCGCGCCCGCCTCGCGCAACAGGTCGCGGGCCTTGGCGAGATCCTGGGTGCGTTGCGGGATGCCGGCCGCGTAGTAGCGGTATCCCTTGCCGAACAGGTCGTTGCCCACCTCGCCGGCGCCCGACAGCGCGCCGTCGACGAGTTCGCGACGGTCGGCGATCAGGAAGAACGCCTGCCGGACCCTGGGGTCGTGGAAGGGCGGCCGGTCGGTCTTCATCACGAAGCCCTGCATCGCGCTGTTGCGCAGCCGCAGCACGGTGATCCGGCCCTTGCCCTCGTGTACGCGCGCGGTGGCCGGGTTCAACTCGTGTGCGTACTCGACCTGTCCGCCCAGGAGCGCGTTGGTGCGCGCCGACTCCTCGCCGGCCACCACGAATTCCAGTTCGTTCAGGTGCGGCGCACCTTCCCAGTACCTCTCGTTGCGCCGCAGCAGGAGCGAGCTTCCGGGCTTGAACGAGACGAAGGTGAAGGGTCCCGAGCCCACCGGTCGTTCGAAGGAGTCCGCGTCCTTGGGCACGATGTAGGCGCCGAACGCGGCCAGGGTGTTGGGGAATTCCGCGTAGGGCCGTTTGAGGCGGAACTCCACCGTGCTCGGGTCCGGTGCCCGACTGGCGTCCAGGTCGATCGGTTCCAGTGACGCCTTCGCGCGGAACGCCCGCTTGGGGTCGGCGATGCGGCGGAAGCTGTACAGCACGTCCTCGGCGGTGACCGGCCGGCCGTCGTGGAAGGCGGCCGGGCGCAGCCGGACCCGCCAGGTGACCAGGCCGGGGTCCGCCTCCCAGCCGGCGGCCAGCCGGGGCACCGGGGCCAGATCCGCGCCGTAGTCGGCGAGTTTGTCGAACAGGGCCTTGGCCCGGGCCACGTCGACGAACAGATTGGCCAGGTGCGGATCGAGGTTCTCGTTGGCGCCACCCCCGGGGAAGGCCGCGCGCAGTCGGCCGCCCCGCCTGGGGGTGCCCTCGGCTTGGGCGCCGCCGGCGCGCGGGCCGGAATCGGCCGATCCGCCGCCCGCGCAACTCACCGCCAGGGTCAGTGCTCCGGCACCGCCGGCGGCGAGGAGGACGCGACGCGAGGTGCCGGGCGGGCGGTCGCCGATCGGTATGGCAGGACTGGTGCGACTCATGGGTCGTGCTCTCCGTGATGGTAATGGGGGATGGTGGTGGGGCTTGTGCCGGTGCGTCAGTCGAGCCGGCGGGCGACCACGTGCAGGCGGTCCGAGTCGGCGCTGTCCGCCGGTGGCGCGCCCTCGGTCCACGGCGGGTCGGTGCGCGGCCCCGGGCGGTCGTACAGGGCGAGCACCTCGAACCCGGCGACCGTGAGGAAGTACCGCAGTTCCTGCGGGAACAGCAGTCGCCACGCGGAGTACTGCGCGCGGGGCGGGGTGCCCCGGTCCGAGGTCCACACCCGGCGTCGGCGCAGCAGTTGCGCCGCGTGGTCGACCCACAGCGTGGTGTGCGAGGTGTGGGTGACGCCGTCGTGGACGACGGTGTCCACGCGGGGTGTCGCCGGCTGTCGGGCACCGTCCGCGCCGCGCAGGAAGTAGGCGCCGTTGCGCAGTTCGGCGATCAGCAGGCCCCCCGGCGCCAGATGTCGCCGGGACCGGTCCAGGAACGCGGTCAGTTCCGCGTTGTCGTGGCAGTACAGCAGAGCGCTGTCCAGGCAGACGACGGCGTCGAAGGTGCGGCCGAGGTCGAAGTCGCGCATGTCGGCGAGGCGGTAGTCGGGGCCGGGGTGCCGACCGCGGGCGTGGTCGAGCATCGCCGCCGAGGTGTCGATGCCGACCACCTCGCGCGCCGCGTGGTGGTGCAGCCAGGCCGCGTCCCGCCCGGTGCCGCAGCCGACGTCGAGCACGCGCGGCCCTGCCCCGTGGCGGCGCAGCGTCTCCTCGGTCCAGCGGGCGGCGACCCGGTCCGGATCGGGGAAGCGTCGTTCGTAGAGTTCCGGCGTGTCGGTGAGGAGGTTGCGGGTGCTCATCGCGGCTCGCTCTCGGCCCGGGGGCGGTCGCCGACGGGCGCGGTGGTGGGCTCCTCGGCGGCGCCCGCGGGCGGGGTCGCCGGCCCCTCGGCGGCGATGGTGGGCGGTGTGGGCAGCGCGCCCCTGCGGCGCAGCCAGGCGACCGCGAGGGCCGAGCCCAGCCCGAGCAACACGCAGCACACCCACGGCAACCACGCGCGGTCGGTGCGCGCGCCGCTGTCCATCGCCCACCCGATCCCGGCGTTGCCCACGGCGGCGGCGATCCCGGACGCCCCGTAGAACAGCCCGAAGCCGGTCCCGGTCAGCCCCTCGCGGCCGAACGCGGGAATGAGTTCGAGCACGAACGGTTGGGCGATCATCACTCCGACGTGCAGCAGCAGCGCGCCCGCGAGCAGCGGCAGCAGGCGCAGTACCGCGTCCGCGGTCCCGTCCGGTCCGGTGCCGCCGGCCACCAGGATCGGCGGGAGGAAGGCCAGGCCCATCAGCGCGGTCCCGGCGGCGATCCAGCGGGCCCGGTCGCCGCGCGCCTGTAGGTAACGGGTGATCCGCAGTTGCAGGAGCAGATTGACCGCGGTGCCGATCACGAAGAGCAGTCCGACCGCGCTCTCGCGCCCGGTGGCGTGCCGCACACCGTCCGGGAGCAGCAGGTACAACTGCGTCTGCAGGCCGTACATCCCGGCCATCGCGATCGAGAACGCCACGAACGCGCGGTTGCCCAGGACTTCGCGCCAGTCGGAGGCCACCGATCCCTGTGGCGCGGGGACCGGCCGGGCGGGCAGAACGGCGGCCTGGGCGAGGGTGAGTACGGCGAACAGCGCCGCCGCGGTGAGCGCCGCGGTGGTGAAGTTCACCAGGAGCAGCAGGCTGCCCAGCAGCGGGCCGAGCAGCGCGCCGGTGGTGGCGAACACGTTGAACAGGGCGAACGCCTCCGCCTTGCGTTCGCCCGCCTCCTGCGCCAGATAGGTGCGTACGGCGGGGTTGAACAAGGCCCCGGCGAGGCCGCTGAGCACGGCCGCCGCGATCAGGATCGGCAGGCCGTCGCCGAGCGCGAACAACGCGAATCCCACGGTGCGCAGCGCGCATCCGGCGATGATCACCCCGCGTGCGCCGAGTCGATCGGCCGCGGAGCCGCCGAGCACGAACAGGCCCTGTTGGCTGAGGTTGCGGACGCCCAGCACGATGCCGACCACGGCCGCCGATTGCCCCAGGTCGTCGGTGAGATGGGTGGCGAGGTAGGGGATCAGCAGGTAGAAGCCGGTGTTCACGCCGAGTTGGTTGACCAGGAGCAGGCGCACCGCGAGCGGAAAGCTCGCCACCGCGCGCAGGGTCCTCATCGGCGCTCCCGGGCGGGCGCGGGTCGCACGCCCAGGCCGGCGGCATCGGGGGCGCGTACGGTGCCGTCGAGGCCGCCGATCCCGGTCCACGGGTCGTGCGCCAGCAGCAGGTGGCCGTCCAGGTCGACCCAGCGGGCCCGGTCCAGGATCTGCACGGCCGGCGCCAGACCGAGCGAACTGCCGGTCAGGCAGCCGAACATGATCTCGGTGCCGCTTCCGCGCAGCGCCTCGACCAGGCGCAGCGCGGCGCGGGCGCCGCCGCATTCGGCGAGTTTCAGGTTGACCCCGGGAACCCGGCCGGCCAGCCGCAGGACGTCCTCGGGGGTGACCGCGTCCTCGTCGGCGATCACCGGGATCGGCGCATGCCGGGCGATCCGGGCGAGCAGGTCGGGTCGGCCGGGTGCGACGGGTTGTTCCACGGCCTCGACGCCGAGCGCGGCGAAGCGCGGGAGCAGGTCCAGGGTGCGGGCCTCGGTCCAGCCGCCGTTGGGGTCGAGCAGCAGCCGGGCGTGCGGGGCCGCGGCCCGCACGGCGGCGACCCGGTCAAGGTCGTGGACGGGGTCGGGCGAGCCGGCCTTGATCTTCAGGACGGTGAAGCCGAGCGCGGCCAGTCGGCCCGCCTGGGTCGCGGCGTACTCGGGCTCGACGATGCCGATGGTGCGGGCGGTCGCGGCGGCGGGCGCCCGGTCGGCGCCGAGCATTCGGTGGACGGGTCGATCGGCACGCTTGCCGACGAGATCCCACAGGGCCGCGTCCAGGGCCGCCAGGACACCGGCGGGCAGGCCGTCGGGAGCGGCGGTGTCCAGGAGCGCCGAGGCGCTCTCGGGTTCGGCGAAGCGGGCCAGCCACGGCCGGGCCACGCTCTCCAGCGCCGCCACGATGGTGCTCGCCGACAGGCCGAGTCGCGGGCTGCCGAGCGCCTCGCCACTGCCGTACTCGCCCTCGTGTTCGATCGTCACCCACACCGCGTCGCGACTCGCCGTCACCGAGCGCGATATGCGCAGCGGTTCGGCCAGTTCCAGATGCGCGGTGCGCCACGTGAGCCTCATGCCGTTCCTCGGGTCGCGGTCTCGGGTGCGGGCGCGGACATCGGCGCGCGCGGGGTCGGCGGCGCGGGTGTGCGCCGGGATGGTCGCGGATCGTCGACCCTGCGGCAGCGGGCCCAGCCGGCCACCTCGACGGCGCGCGGGTGCAGGATCTCCACCGGATGGGTGGGGACGACGGCATGGTCCAGGCCGTGGGTGCGGCAGAAGTCGTCGTCGTAGACGGTGCCGAGGTAGCGGTGCGGCCCGTCCGGGAAGACGCCGACCACGGTCGCGCCCCGGTGTACCCGGGCCGCCCAGGCGGCGACCAGGGCGACCGCCCCGGTGCTCCAGCCGCCGCTGACGAAGCTGCCTCGGGCCAGCCTGCGGCAGGTGTCCACGGCGGCGGCCGGGCCGACCCAGTGCACCTCGTCGAACGCGTGGTGGGCGACGTTGCGCGGATGGATGCTGCTGCCCAGTCCGCGCATCAGCCGAGGACGCGCGGGTTGCCCGAAGATGGTCGAGCCGACCGAGTCGACGCCGATCACGGTCAGCGCGGGCCAGCGCCGACGCAGCGGTCCGATCAGCCCGGCGCTGTGTCCGCCGGTGCCCACGCTGCACACGAGCACGTCCACGTGCTCCAGGCCGTCGACCAGTTCGGCCGCCATCGAGGCGTACCCCGAGGGGTTGTCGGGGTTGTTGTACTGGTCGGGCCAATAGGCGTCGGGCGTGCCGCGCAGGATCTCGTGCACCCGGGCCAGCCGGGCCGCCTGCCAGCCGCCGGTGCTCGCGGGTCGATCCACCACCTCCAGCGCGGCGCCGTGGGCCCGCAGCAACTGCCGCATGGACGGTTCGAGTTCACCGTCGCAGACGAGCCGTACCGGATGGCCCAGGGCCTGGCCGGCGAAGGCGAGTCCGACGCCCAGCGTGCCCGAGGTGGACTCGACCACCAGCGCGCCGGGGCGCAGTTCGCCGCGCCGCCGGGCGCCGCGCAGCATCGACACGGCGGCGCGCGCCTTCATCCCGCCCGCGCTGAGGTATTCGAGCTTGGCCCAGAAGCCGGGTTGCGGACAGGGCAGCGCGGTGCCGATCCGGACGAGCGGCGTACGGCCGAGCAGCGCCAGCAGGTCGGGGTTCGCGACGACCGCCTCGGCCGGACCGGGCGCGGGACGCGGTGCGGGAACGGTGTTCACGAGGCGCCCTCGCCGTACCGGTGCACGATTCCCGGGCCGCCGTCCAGCCAGAAGAACGGGTACGGCTCGGCGCACACCGCGCTCACCCCGGCGCCGAGGAACAGCGGCAGCACCGCGCTGCCGGTCTGGGCGAACATCACCAGCGGCTTGCCGGTGCTCGCGGCATGCGCGCGCAGCGGCTCGAAGGTTCCGTTGCCCAGCGTCATCCCCGATGCCAGGATCGCGTCGCAGTAGGCCAGTTCCGCGTTCGCGTCGCGGCGGATCGGCTCGCCCCACTCGGTCGTGTCGCCCTTGAGGTCGCACGGTACGCAGCGCAGGCCGAGCGCGCGCAGCCGCTCCAGGAGCGAGTTGACCACGCCCACCACCAGGACCGTGGCCGGCCGCTCCACCGGCAGCAGTTCCACCACCGCGTGGGCCCGGGCCCGCGACTTCTCCAACGAGGTGCCGGCGGGCAACGGGTGGGGACGGGCGCCGTGTTCGGCGGCGTGCGGACGGCAGCGCATCAGGTAGGCGTCCAGCGCGGCGATCCGGACCGGTGTGAGCGGGTGGGCCAGGAGTTCGGCCACGCTCGCCCCCACGCAGTCGTCGATCGTGTCGGCGGGCAGCGTGCCGGGTTCGGCCGCGCACGAGCCGACCGCCGCGCCCAGTCGCAGGCTGAGCACTTCGTTGCGATAGCCGCCGGAGCGCTCGGCGTGCCGAACCGCCTGGATGGTGCGGAACGCGGTGCTCACCCGCTCCCCGGCCGGGTCGGGTCCGTACCGGCCGGCGGCGACCCGGGCGAACAACTCGTCCAACGTGCGCACGGGTCGGGACCGGGGCGCGCTCATCCGGACACCACCGTCGGGTCCGCGTAGCGCGGACGCAGTCGGGACAGCAGCCACTCGGCCGACTCGCGCGCGGCGCCGCCTTCGGTGTCGGCGGTCATCACATGGCCCAGGTAGTCGTTGTTGCTGGTCGCGGCACGCACCGCGCGGCCCGGTTCGGTCAGGGTCAGTTCGACCACGTCGGGTCGGTGCCGGACCGCGTCCGCGCCGTCGATGCCCACGAGCGTGCCCTCGCCGCCCGCGGGCAGGTCCCGCTCGTTCGGCAGCAGCAGGCCGATCGCCGCGCTGCGCATCCCGGTCGGGCGTTCGGCGAGGTCGGGTCGCCGGCCGAGGGCGACGTCCACGCACGCCGCGACCAGGTCGACGCCGGTGACGTGCCGGACCAGTTCGGTGATGCGGTTGCCCGCCGGTCGCGGATTGACCTCCACCACACGCGGGCCGTCCGGGGTCAGCTTGATCTCGGTGTGCGCGACCACGTGGTCCAGGCCGAGCGCCTCGACGGCGCGCACGGCGGTGTCCGCGGCGGCCCGGGCCAGGTCCGGGTCCACCGCCGCCGGGAACATGTGCCCGGTCTCGACGAACCACGGCGCGCCGCCCAGGCTCTTGTCGGTGACACCGACCACGTGGGTGTGCCCGTCGAAGGTGACGGTCTCGACGCTCACCTCGGGGCCGGTGAGGAACTCCTCGACCAGCACGACGGGCACGCGTTCCTGTCCGCGCGCGTTCACCGGGAAGTCGACCGACGCCCGGTGGGCGTGCGCCGCCTCGGCGTCGTCGTGCACCTTGCGCACCAGCATTCCGGCGCACAGGTCCACCGGCTTGACCACCACCGGATAGCCGATCTCCCGGGCGGCGGCCCGGGTTTGCTCCCGCTCCCGACACAACGCGAAGCGCGGGCCGGGCACGCCCGCCTCGGCCAGCCGCATCCGGGTCAGGTCCTTGCGACAGGCCGCCTCGACCGCGACCGGGTCGGGGGCCGGCAGACCCAGCCGAGCGGCGATCCGGGCGGTGCCGGGCAGGTAGTAATCGCACGCGGACACCACCCCGTCGAAGCCGAACACCTCGTGCAGCCGCTCCGCCAGGGACGGCAGTTCGGCCGTGTCGTTGGTCTCGGCGGTGACGATGTTGCGCGCGGACAGCAGCGGATGGGGGGCACCGTCGGCCCCGGGGCGCGCTCCGTTCGGCGTCGAGCGCAGGTAGTGGTGCAGGTCTCGGGTCAGGAAGGTGAACTCGTGCCCGCCCTCGTGGATCGCTCTGGGCAGCAGCCTGCTCATCGCCCCGACCCAGCTTTCGACAACCAGCAGATGACCCACCGAACTCCCTCTCCGACTGCGGCGACGGCTCTCTCGCAGAGCGTCGACCCGCCGCACCGTATCGGGAATGGTTTTCATTATCAATGCTTGACTAATGAAAGTCGTTTTCAGTTATGGTGGTCATCGAGCCGCGCCGGGACAGCCCGGAACCACCCCGAAACGCCCGCAACAGCCCGGCGCCGCCCGCGTCGGGCAGGGGCGGAGCACGCACGGGCAGAGCAGGCGAGGGAGGGGCCGGACCGAATCGGCCCGGGCGGCCCCGTCAGCCGGCCCGCACCAGTTCGGCGATCTCGTCGTGCCGCGCGCACGGCGGACACGGCACGCCGTCGATGGCGGTCACCCGGGCGGCGAGCCGGACGCTGGAGATCAGCCACACGCCGTCCCCGGCGCGCAGATCGGCCACCGACAATCGCGCGAAGCCGCACTCCCATCCGGCGCCCGCCGCCGCATCGAACAACCGACGCAGCGTGATACTCGGCAGGATGCCCAGGTCGAGCGCCGGCGTCAGCAGCCTGCGTCCCTTCGCCATCAGCACCGCCGCCGTCGGCGCCTCCAGGACCGCGCCGTCCTCGGTCAGGAAGATCGCGTCCTCCGCGTCGTGCGCACGGGCCCACCGCCCGGCGGCCATGTTGACCGCGTACGACAACGTCTTGGCCCCGGCCAACAACCACGGCGCCCGCGCGGGCGGGGCGGTGACGACGCCCCGGGTCAGGGTCACCGTGCGCACCCCTTCGGCACGCGCCCGCCGGGTGCTCGCCGGGATCGGGTCGACCAACACGTAGCCGGTCTCCGGACCGCCGCCCTCCGGTCCCCGAGTCAGCACCAGCCGCGCGTAGCACTCGCCCACCGCGCCGTGCCGCTCGATCGCGACAGCCAGGCAGTGCCGCCACGCGTCGTCGGCCGGCGCCGCCAACCCGAGCGCGGCGGCCGAGTCGGCCAGTCGGGCCAGGTGTTCGTCCAGGTGCCTGGGTCGACCGTCGAGCACCGACAACGCCTCGAAGACGCCGTCCCCGCGCAGCGCCCCCAAGTCGTCGGCCCGCAGCGCCGGTCGGGCGCGGTCGGCGACGGTTCCGTCGAGGCGTACCAGCGTCCCCGGGTCGGGGGCGGGCGGCTCCGGCGCGGCGGTCACCGCAACGCCGCCGAAGTGAGCGTCAGCGTGCCCGCGTCCGCGTCCAGGTCCGCCTCGACGCCCAGGGGCATCGTGAGTTGGCGCGGACCGTGGCCGAAGTCCAGCCCCGCCAGCACCGGAACGCCCAGCGGCGCCAATCGATCGCGCAGCACGGCCTCGATCTGCTCGATCGGCCCGCAGCCCACCCAACTCCCGGTCGCGATCCCGGCCACTCCCGCGAACCATCCCGAGCGCAGCAGTTGGGTGAGCAACCGATCGATGCGATAGGGCTGTTCCCCGATGTCCTCGAACAGCACGATCGCGCCGCCGGCGGGCGACGACTCCGGGCATCCCAGCGAGCCGGCCACCAGGCTCAGCGTGCCACCCGTGGTGACCCCGCGGGCACGACCGGCCACCAGGGAGCGGGCGTCCGCGGAGCCCAATTCCACCGCGTCCTCCGGGCTGAACAAGGTCGCGCGCAGGTGGGCGAGGGTGGTCGCGTCGGGCGGTACGCCGTCCACCGCGCCGAATCCGGCGGTGGCGGGCATCGGCCCGAACAGGGTGACCACCCCCAACCGGGCGGCGAACGCGGCGTGCAGGGAGGTGACATCACTGGATCCCAGGAGGACCTTCGGCTCCACCGCCGCCATCGACTCCCAACACAGCAGGTCGAGTATCCGTGCGGCACCATAGCCACCGCGCGCGCAGATGATCGCGTTTATATCGGGATCCAGCCACGCGTCCTCCAGGTCGCGCGCCCGATCCCTGTCGGTGCCGGCGAGGTACCCCGGCCCCTGCCCGTCGAGGACGTGCGCGCCCGGCACCACCTCCAGCCCCAGGTCGGCCAGTACCGCGCACCCGGCGCGCAACCGTTCGGCCTCGACCGGACCGGCCGGGCACACCACCGCGACCCGGTCGCCCGGCCGCAGCCGACGCGGTCGACGCAACGCCTGCCCGCCGGGCGACAACGGATCAGGCTCGACCAGCCGCGTCACCACGAACCCCGCCCTCGGTCGGAATCGGCCGGCGGCGCCGGTCGCCGCGCCGCAGCGACCACCTCCGACAACCAAGGCGGCGTCCCGGGTCGGGCCGCGCGCGAGGCGCCCCGGTCATGGTTCGCCGGGTCGTGGTTCGCCGGGTCATGGCCCGTCCGGTCGTGGGTCGTCCGTTCAGCCTTCATGCCTCGCATCATGCCCAGCGTGACCGGGGCAACCAGCCCGCGTTCATCTCATCGAGTGAACGGCCACCGCGCCCGGAGGGTCCGGCTCGGGACAGCGCGGGCACCCGCCGGGCCCGCCTCACCCTCGCGGCATGCGAATCCTCGGCGGCTCGTGGTTCCTCGGCCTGCCGTCGCCGAACAGGCCCGGGTCCGCGCCCGGGACGTGACCGTCTTCCGGCGCGGCACCGGCGACCCACCGACCGGCGCCTACACCGGCACCGACCCGACGGCCGGCACCGCGCGGCTGATCCGGGGCGACCGTCGGCGACGCACGCGACCCGGCGACTCCGTCCGCCGCAGGGCCGTGGGACGTGGTGATCGACACATCCGGGTACGTGCCGGCCGATGTGCGCGCCGTCGCGACGGCATCGACACATCCGGGTACGTGCCGGCCGATGTGCGCGCCGTCGCGACGGCGCCGCGGCCGGTCGTCGCCCGGGGCGGTGGTCGTCTCCACCGTCAACGTCCGACCGTCGCCGGATCCGGCCGGCATACATTCCCGACACCTGTAACGCCCGCCGGACCGTTACCGGCTCGGCGGCGGAACCGACCCGGGTCGACGAGCGGTTCCCGCACCGCGCGCCCTGATCGGAACCGCCACCCGTCGAGATCGCTCGCCGACGGCGTACGCGCATCCGCCCCGGCCGCTGCGGAAGTCGCCGAATCCATCGGGACACACGTCGCCGCGGCCCCGGAAAAACCCGTCAACGAAGCCGGCTTCCCTACACCATCGAGGGCCTGAGTTCATCACACTTGGATACCGCCGCCCCATGGAAACGGGTTTCGGTGGATCATGGGCGCAGTGCGGGTGGGAAGTCCCCACCCGCCGGAAGGGTACATGGCCGCCCCGACAACGGGTCGCGTTCGCCCTTCCAGCGTCCCAGTGGCATGAGAAGGAGTCGCCGGATGGTCGCATCGTCTGTGGACGAACTGCGGATTTCTTTGGAAAAGGAGGCTAGTGAACTGGCCGGGCAGCGAGACCGGCTCCGCGATGAACTGGCAAATGTGGAACGGCAGTTGGCGGCCCGGCTGAGCGCGGTGGAGCACCTCGCGCTGATCCGCCCGCTGGTGCCGCTGCCCCGAGCCGAGGCCGAACCGGTCGCACCGGTCGAGGTCGCTCCGGTCGAGGCCGAGCCCGTCGCGGAGGCGCCGGTCGAGGTCGCTCCGGTCGAGGAAACCCCGGCCGAGGAGGCTCCGGTCGAGGAGGCGCCGGCGGAGGAAGTCGTCGCGGAGGAACCGCCGGCTCCGGCTCCGGCCACACGTCGCAAGCGCAAGACGGTTCCGGCAACGAAGGAAAAGACGCGGATACAGGCCGCGTCGGCGCGCAAGGCCCCCGCGGCCAAGCCTGCCACCAAGCCCGCCGCCAAGAAGAAGACCACCCGCGCGAAGGCGGCTCCGGCCAAGGCGGCCAAGTCGGTCGCAGCGGTCGAGCCGGTCGCGCCGGTCGAGCCGGTCGCGCCCGAACCTGCGGCGGCTCGCCCGGTCCGCTCCCACCTGCGCGACGAGATCGCCGCGTTGTTGGAAGGCACCGGCGAACCCATGAACGTCCGTCAGCTCACCGAGGCTCTGGGTGAGACCGCCACCAAGAGCCGCATGGAGAGCGTGCGTACGTCCACGGAGGGTCTGGTCAAGGCCGGTCGCGCGATCAAGGCCGGTCGCGGCCTGTTCGCCGGCCCCGGCGCCTGAATCACCTCCGGGAACCCCCGGATTCACCGACCACCGCCGGCCCGACACCGCCCCCCGGGGCATCGTCGGGCCGGCGGTGGTCCTCGGACCGACTATGCCCGTTCCGACAGGCTCACACGTGGCCTCGACCGGACGCACCAGGTCCGACGTGCAAGGGCTCCTCCGCCGACCTGGCCACCGCCGTCGCCCACATGCGGAACATGCGCGGCCCCGCGGTGGAACTCATGCGGATCCGCTTGCCCGTCCAGCAGCACCTACCCGAACCCCGCACCTACGGGCCGGAGTTCCGTTACACCATGAATAGAGCCTGACCTCCGCGACCCGACCCGACCGAACCGGCTCGGCGGCGCCCTTGCCGCTCCACGACGGACGCCGCCGACCCGGCGCGTCCCGACGACCCCTGCCCCACCCGGACGGCACGCGTCCGGTGTCGCCGCTCGGAAAGTTTGCCCAACGTGATGGAACGTTCACCGGGATGCCTGCCGGCCCGGCGTACGGGCCCCTAGATTGGCCTGGACCACCCCACACGGCATCCGGAGATGAGAGTTCGTGGCCGAGTCCATACTCGACGCAGAATCGGCTTTACCAGAGCGGAAGATCGACACCGAGGTGGCACACACCGCCCGCGTGTGGAACTACTGGCTGGGCGGCAAGGACAACTACCCCGTGGACCGCGAGACCGGCGATCAGATCGCCGCGATCCACCCGGGAACGCGCGACTACGCCCTCGCCGACCGGCAGTTCCTGGGCCGAGCGATCCGCCATCTGGCCAAGGATCTGGGCATCCGTCAGTTCCTCGACATCGGCACCGGACTGCCGACCGCCGGGAACACCCACGAGATAGCCCAGGCCGTGGCTCCGGAATCGCGGATCGTGTACGTCGACAACGATCCGCTGGTCCTCGTGCACGCCCGGGCCCTGCTCACCAGCAGCCCGGAGGGGGCGACCCGCTATATCGACGCCGACCTGCGCGACGTCGACGAGATCCTGGCCCGCGCCGCCAAGACGCTGGACTTCGACCAGCCCATCGCACTCGTCCTGCTCGGCGTGATCATCTTCGTCAACGACGACGACGAGGCGTACGAAACAGTCATTCGACTGCTGGACGCGCTTCCCTCAGGCAGCCACCTCGCGCTGTCGCACACGGTGACCAGTCCGCCGGCACCGCCGGACGTGGACGACGCGGTGGCGTTCTGGAACGCGCACGGCACGCCCAAACTCAAGCAGCGTTCTCCCGAGGGCATCGAACGCTTCTTCGACGGCCTGGAGTTGCTGGAACCCGGCGTCGTCTCCTGCTCCCGGTGGCGGCCCGATGCGGGCGACAAGACCCCGGATGTGGCCATGTACGGCGCGGTGGGACGCAAGCCGTAGTTGCCGCGAACACACCGGCCATGTGCCGGCGAGAACCTGCCGGACCGTCGAGGAGGGTGTCGATCGGTCCGGCTGGGCGGCCCCTCGGATCCGTCCGTATCGGAGGGGCCGCCGGTGCAGCGGTGTCGAGCGCTATCGCCGGAGGACGAGCCGCGCCGACGCGTCAGCCCTGGTGGCCGCCGCCGTGCTGCGGGGCCTGGTGCTGGGCGTGCTCACCCTCGTGGCCACCATTGTCGTGACCACCATTGTCGTGGTCGCCGTCGATGTTCGCGCAGACGTTCCCGATCGTCGGGTTGAAGAAGCCGAGCAGGTTGACGCTGTTGCCGCAGAGGTTGATCGGCACGTGGATCGGCAGCTGGACGTTGTTGCCGGACAGCACGCCCGGCGAGCCGACGGCCGCACCCTTGGCCTCGGAGCCGGCGTTGGCGACGCCCGCGCCCGACACGACGAGCGCGGTGATGCCGACGGCCACGGCCGCGGTCTTCTTGAACGTGTTCATGTGATCTCCGTTTCGGATGGCGCCGCGGGTGGCGCGACGTCCGGTGCAACGACGCGAATCCCGCCCGGGCAACTGCTGATTCCCGGGTTTCACCCAGGTGGCGGCACCCGCCCGGACGCACCGGGTGCCGAGTCCGACCGGCGTGTTCGACGCGGCCGGCGCGGGGTACTCACCGCCGGACCACGCCGATCCCGCCGGCGGGCGAAGCCTCATCGCGAGCCGACTCCAGGAAGCAGGGCCGCATCGTGCCTGTCCCGTCCCACCCGACCCGCCGCGCCCTGCTGTTCGGCGCGGTGGGCAGCGTCGCCCTGCTCGGTGCCGGCACCCGGGGGCCGCTGCGCACCGGCACCGCGCCGCGACCCGTGATCCCCGTCGCCGACACCGCCGTGCCGCTCGACGCGGCGCCGGTCACCGTCGATCTGGGCTCGCGTACCGTGCGCACGTGGGCGTACGGCGACCGGGCGCCCGGCCCGGAGATCCGGGTCACCGCGGGTGGCACGGTCTCCGCGCGGTTGCGCAACGGCCTGCCGCAGGAGACCACGGTGCACTGGCACGGCGTGCGGATCGATCCGGCGATGGACGGCGCCCCGGGACTCAGCCAGGTCCCGGTCGCGTCCGGCGACACCTTCGACTACCGCTTCACCGCGCCCGATCCCGGCACGTTCTTCTACCACTCGCACGTGGGCACCCAACTCGACCGCGGGATGTACGGGGTGCTCGTGGTCGAGGACCCGGCCGAACCGCTCGGCTACGACGCGGAGTGGACGGTCGTCCTCGACGACTGGCTCGACGGCACCGGCACCGACCCGGACACCGAACTGGGCACGATCCGCGACACGCCCCGGCCCGCACGCACCCTGCGGAGCAGGCTGCTGGGCGGGACGGCGGGTCACGTCGACTACCCGCACTACCTGATCAACGGCCGCACACCACAGGCCCCCGAGGTGTTCACCGACAGCCCCGGTCGGCGGATCAGGCTGCGGTTGGTCAACGCCGGGGCGGACACCGCGTTCCGGGTCGGGTTGGGCGATCACCGGCTGACCGTCACCCACACCGACGGATTCCCGGTGCTGCCGGTCACCGTGGACGCGCTGCTGATCGGGATGGGCGAGCGATACGACGTGCTGGTGACCCTGGCCGACGGGGTGTTCCCGCTGGTGGCCGAGGCCGAGGGCAAGGACGCCCGGGCGTTCGCGGTGGTGCGTACCTCGGGCGGGGACGCCCCCGATCCCTCGGTCTCGGTACGCGAGTTGGATCGCCGCCTGCTCACCCTCGCCGACCTGGTCGCCGACCCGTCGGTGGACCCGGGCGACGCACCCGCCCGCGCGGTGGATCTCGTGCTGGGCCGCGGCAGGAACGGGACGGGTTGGACGCTCGGGACGGCCGCCGCGCGGGACGTGACGCCGCTGCGGGTACCGGTCTCCGTCGGCGAGCGGGTCCGACTGTCCTTCACCAACGCGACGCGCATGTGGCATCCGGTCCACCTGCACGGGCACACCTTCCAGGTGCGCGGCGAAGAGGGTCGGGGCCCGCGCAAGGACACCGTGATCGTGCGTCCGAGGGAACGGGTGACGGTGGACGTGCTCGCCGAGAACCCGGGCGAGTGGATGTTGCACTGCCACAACCTGTACCACAGCGAGCTGGGCATGATGGCGACCCTGGGCTACGGCGACACCCCACCCGCCGCTCCCGATTCGTCCATGGGGGGCATGTCGGGGACGGGCTGATTCCGGCAGCCACCAAGTCCCCTCCCGGCGCCGGGAGTGCGAACGGTCGAACCCGGCGCCGCCACCGAGTCCGGTGCCGACGCCGGGCATCGCGTCCGGTCAGCAGTGCCCTTCCGGCTCCGAGCGGCCACACACGTTCGCGGTGAACGTGTTGACCGCCTTGCCGTCCCGGTTCGCCAGGTCGGCCGGCTCGTTGCGCAACACCTCGTTGTCCTGGATCACGTTGTTCGTGGTCGGGTCGCCGGAGAAGCTGGGCACCATCACGATGCCACCGGACATCGGCGACTCGCCCCGGTTGTCCCGGACCTGATTGTCCGTCACCCGGGTCTCCTGGGCACCGGTGAGCACGATGCCCGAGCCCTGGATGTGCGCGATCCTGGAATTCCCCTCGCAGTACTTGTTGTTCTCGTCGATCCGGTTACGGCGGATCGCCAGCGACCCGGCGACCGGCTTCGTCTCGTCGCCGACCACGAACACCCCGGCGCAGTTGCCGGTCAGCTCGTTGTACTCGATCACCAACTCGCGCCCGCGCCTGATCAGCACGCCGAGCCGGTTGCCCGACGCGTGGTTGCGGGCGATGCTCGCGCCCAGGGCGTCGGCGGTGTCGGCCAGGAACAGTCCCGCCTGGGTGTTGTCGTTCGTGGTGTTGTCGATGAACACGCCGCGGGTGGAGTTCTCCTGGCCGATCCCGTGCTCGCCGTTGTCGTGCGCGAACACCCGGCGCACCCGCATGCCTTCGGTGGCGTTGCCCATCACCCCGGTCTTGCCGAAGCCGGTGACCGCCAACGACTGGATCCGCACCTCGGACACCGGATCCTCGGCCGTGCCGAACACACAGATGCCGTGGCCGGCCGCCGCGCACGCGTTCGCCGTCGACTCGCCGGGCGTGATCACCGTACGCTCGCCCGCGCCGCGGATCGTCAAGCCGTCCGTGCCGATCAGCACACTGCCGGGATAGGTGCCGGCCAACACCTGGATGGTGTCCCCCGGCGCGGCCGCGTCCACCGCCGCCTGGATCGATTCGCCGGGATGGACCACGTGCCGGGTGTCCGCGTGCGCGACCGGTGCCAGGACCGAGCCCAGCACGGTCAGGGCGGTGACGCCGGCGAGGGGAAGCAGCCGTTGTACGTGCATGAGCGCTGATCTGCCTTCGTGGGAGAGGGATGGGAAACGGTTCAGGAAACGGGTACGGGCGGCCGAGCCGGGGCGGTCTCGGCGACATCGGAGGTCATCGTTTCGACGAGCCCCGTGGTGTGCTCGCCCGCGCGGAACACGGGGTGGCCGAGCAGCCGGCGCAGGAAGTCCAGGGTGGTGTGCACGCCGCCGCCGGCAACTCGGAATTCGCTCAACGCCCGCTCGGCGCGCGCGATGGCCCGTTCCCGGTCCGGCGCCCAGACGATCGCCTTGGCGAGCAGCGAGTCGTAATCGGGCCCCACCGTCCAGCCCGGGTACGCGTGCGTGTCGATCCGCACGCACGGCCCGCCGGGCGGCACGAACTCGGTGAGCCGACCGGGGGTCGGCGCGAACCCGCGGGTGGGGTCCTCGGCATTGATCCGGCACTCGATCGCCACCCCGCGCGGCACCACCTCCTCCTGACCGAACGTCAGCGGCGCGCCGGCGGCGATGGTGAGTTGCTCGCGCACGATGTCGACGCCGGTGACCATCTCGGTCACCGGATGCTCCACCTGGATCCGGCAGTTGATCTCCAGCAGGTGGAAATGGTGTGCGGGGGTGACCACGAACTCGAAGGTTCCGGCGCCCACATAGCCGACGGCGGACGCGCCGCGCAGCGCCGCCGCGCACATCGCGTCGCGCACCTCGGCCGGCAGGTGCGGGGCCGGGGACTCCTCGACCAGCTTCTGGTGCCGCCGCTGCACCGAGCAGTCCCGCTCGCCCAGGTGCACCG
The DNA here is from genome assembly GCF_055558835.1 of Embleya sp. NPDC025285. NCBI lineage: Bacteria > Bacillati > Actinomycetota > Actinomycetes > Kitasatosporales > Streptomycetaceae > Embleya > Embleya sp. NPDC025285. Next base: position 3,605 of record NZ_JBVHLU010000107.1, on the reverse strand, counting down.
CGCCGCCGTGCCGGTCGCACAACACCTGGACCTCGACATGCCGGGCGTCGTCGATGTACCGCTCCAGGTATAGCCGTTCGTCACCGAACACGGCCCGCGCACGGGCGCGGGTGTCCTGGTACGCCCAGGCCAGTTCGTCCGGGTCGCGCACCACGCTCATGCCGCGACCGCCGCCGCCCGCGACCGCCTTGAGGATCACCGGGTAGCCGATCCGGGCGGCGACCTCGGCGGCCTCGACCGGCGACGTCAACGCGCCGTCGCTGCCCGGCAATACCGGCAGACCCGCCGCGGCCATCACCGCGCGCGCCTCGCTCTTGTCGCCCAGGCGCTGCATGACCTGCGGGGGCGGCCCGATGAAGGTGATCCCGTGCGCCTCGCAGATCTCGGCGAAGTCGGGGTCCTCGGACAGGAATCCGTACCCCGGGTGGATCGCCTCCGCGCCGGTGCGTCGGGCCGCCTCGATGATCGCCGGCATGTTGAGGTAGCTGGATCGGGCGGGTGGCGGGCCGATGTGCACGGCCTCGTCGGCGAAGCGCACCACGGCGGAATCGCGGTCGGCGGTCGAGTACACGGCCACGGTGCGGATGCCGAGTTCGCGGCAGGTGCGGGCCACCCGCAGGGCGATTTCCCCCCGGTTGGCGATGAGCACGGTCGAGAACACGTGGACCACCTCGGTCGATGTCGGCGCTGGGTGTTCGGACCGCGACGGCCCGGACTGGGACTCGCGTCAGGGGGTGTGGTCGGAACCGCCCGCGTGATCGGCGCTCCCGTCCGGGCCCACCGCGCGCGGTTCGATCGCGATCAGCGGTTGCTGGTACTCCACCGGGTGCGCGTCCGGCACCATCACCTCCACCACCCGCCCGGACACGTCGGCGGTGATGGTGTTCATCATCTTCATGATCTCCAGGATGCCCACCGTCTGACCGGGCCGGACGGTGTCGCCGACGCTGACGAAGGGCTTCGCGCCCACCTCGGGGGCGTGGTAGAACGTGCCGACCATCGGCGCGCAGACGAACCGCCGTCCGCCGTCCGGCTCGACCCGCTCCTCGACGGGCGCCGCGGCGACGGGGGCACCGGACGCCGTGTGCGCCGCGCCGCCCGTCGCGGCCGGTTCGGGCCACTCGATCTCGAGGGTGGTGTCGCCACAGCGCAACCGGATCAAGCGCGGCGGCACCGAGCCGGTGCGCACCTGCCGCGGCTCGTCGCCCGAGACCCGCGGGGGTGACTGTGGGTGCGGCTGCGCGGGGTTCAGCGGCTTGACCCACCGTTCGTCCGCGTAGCCGGCGTGGTTGTTGAGGTGCTCGCCGTCGCGCGCTTCGGGGGATCCGGGGGGTGGGGTCATGACGCACTTCCTTCGGCACGGGTATCCGGCGTGACGCCGAAGCTCCGGAATCGCTCGCCGCGTTCGCGCAGGAGCCGGGTCTTGTCCAGCGCGAGCAGTTCCTCGACGACGGGGATCAGCGCCGCGCGCAGCAGCGCGGCGGCCCGGCCGGGGTCGGTGTGCGCGCCGCCGGGGGGTTCGGGCACGATGCGGTCGACCACACCCAGGCGCAGCAGTTCACGGGGACGCATGCGCAGCGCGGCCGCCGCGGCGGGTGCGGCCGAGGGATCCTTCCACAGGATGGCCGCGCAGCCCTCGGGGCTGATCACCGAGTAGACGCCGTGCTCGCCGATCAGCACCCGATCGGCGACGGCCAGGGCGAGCGCGCCGCCGCTGCCGCCCTCGCCGGTGATCACGGTGACGATCGGGGTGGGCAGCCGGGCCATCAGGCGCAGGTTCTCCGCGATGGCGACCGCCTGTCCGTCCCGTTCGGCGTCCGGCCCGGGGTTGGCCCCGGGCGTGTCCACCAGGGTGATCACCGGCAGGCCCAGCTTGGCGGCGAGTCGCATCAGCCGGGCGGCCTTGCGGAAGCCCGCCGGGGTGGCCATGCCGAATTTGCGGTGTTGGCGTTCGGCGAGGTTGTCGCCGCCCTTTTGGTGTCCGATCAGCATCACCGCCAGGCCGTCGAGCCGGCCGATGCCGCCGACCACGGCGGGACAGTCGGCGCCGATCCGGTCGCCGTGCAATTCGTGGAAGTCGTCCAGCAGGCGGCTCGCGTAGTCGAGCGTTGTGGGGCGGGCCGGGTGCCGGGCCAGCCGGACGGCCTCCCAGGGGTCGCCCTCGTCCGACGCGTGCGCCGAGGACTCGGGCGGGGCGGGTGTCTCGGCGGGCACGTCGTGGGGACGCTCCTCGCGAGGCTCGTCCAAGGCGAGGAACTGCCGGATGCTCGCGCGCAGCGCCGGTCGCGGCACGATCACGTCGACCATGCCGTGCTCCAGCAGGAACTCGGCGGTCTGGAAGCCGGTGGGCAGCCGTTCGCCGATGGTGTGTTCGATCACCCGGGGGCCGGCGAAGCCGAGCCGAGCGCCGGGTTCGATCAGGATGACGTCGGCGAGCGTGGCGAAGGACGCGGCCACGCCGCCGTAGGTGGGGTCGGTGATCAGCGACAACACCAGGACGCCGGCCTCGTGCAGTTCGGCCAGGGCGGACGCGGTCTTGGCCATCTGCATCAGTGAGAGCACGCCCTCCTGCATGCGGGCGCCGCCCGAGGCGGTGACCAGCAGCAGGGGGGTACGGGTGCGCAGGCTCTCGTCGGCGGCCTCGGTGACCAGCGCGCCCACGGCGCAGCCCAGACTGCCGCCCATGAAGCGGAAGTCCATCGCGGCCACCACGACCGGCCGGCCGTGGATGGTGCCGCGCGCGCACAGCACCGCCTCGTCCATCCCGGTCTCGGCACGGGCCTCGGCCAGTCGTTCCGAGTAGGGGCGCGAGTCCACGAAGCCCAGCGGGTCGGGTGGGGTGGGGCCGACCGTCAGCGGTGTCTCGGAACCGGGGTCGAGGAGTTGGTCCAGGCGTTGACGCGCCGTCAGCCGGGCGTGGTCACCGCAGTCGGGGCACACCCGCAGGTCCCGGGTGAAGCGTTTGCCGTATACGAGTTCGGCGCAGCGCCCGCACTTGACCCAGTCGGGTCGGGTACGGACGGCGGGCCCGAGGTCGGTCTCGATCATGGGGGCAGGTCCTTGGACGGAGGGGCCTTGGACGAGGGGGCCGTGCAGCGCGGGGCCTTGGACGCAAGGGCTGCGGGGCGACAGGGGCCCGCGGCAGGCGGGCTCCGGGACCGGGAGTTCGAGTACGGGCCCCGGGTCGCGGCGCTACTCGGTCGTGCTGCGCTCCCAGCGGTAGAACTCGCGGGCCATCGCGTCCTGCGGCGACCGCCAGGTCTCCGGGTCGTACGCGTTCACGTGCATGGCCAGTCGTTCGCTGATGTCGCGGAACTGCGGATGTCCGGTGACCTTGGCCACCGCGGGCCCGGGCGGGCGGTCGGCCTCGATCAGATGCAGGTACAGGTCGCCGAATTGGAACAGGCTGCGCCCGGTGACGCCCACGAGGTGCGGGAGTTCGCCGGTGTCGGAGTTGGCGAAGATGTCCGCGATCCGGGTTGCCGAGTCGGGCTTCATCCGGGCCACGATCAGGGTGCGGTGCATGTCGACGGCGGTGGCGCGGGTGCGGGCGGAGCGGATTCCGCCCATGGCGTCGAGCGCCTGCGACCAGACGGCGCAGGCGT